>JAFDBW010000056.1 GCA_019313105.1 Deltaproteobacteria bacterium
GCCTTGCGACGGACGGGCCAGGTTGCCTTGCGACGGACGGGCCAGGTTGCCTTGCGACGGACGGGCCAAATTGCCTTGCGATGGACGGGCCAGGTTGCCTTGCGATGGACGGGCCACATTCATTTGTGATGGGCGGGGGCTGTTGCGAATTGAACCGAAGTTCCCGCCACCACCGCGGGAGAAGCTTCGGCCGCCACCACCGCGGCCACCGCCACCGCCCCTACGGGCCTCGGCGAAATCGGGGAGAATCCAGGCAGCCAGACAAACACAAATCAGCAGGAGTGAAAATCGTCCCATCTTCATGGCTGGCCTCCTTCCCCAGTCTGGCGCGGCGGGCCCAAGACCTTGATCCATTCCGAGCCTTTCGGGACAACGAAGGTGAACAGCTCGTCGCTGAAGCGTTCAGGAGTCTCCCAGTCATTGATCAGGGCCATATACTGGGGGCTTCCCGGTGCTTCACGATAATTGATAACGACCTTGCGGATGAAAGGCTTCTCTCCCTGTTCGACCCAGAGCTGCCAGTCCACAGTCTCGCCACGGAAGGACAGTTGCCTGCAGGGCACCTCGTCCAGCAGGCTGTCCCCGACCAGGTCGGCTTCAATGGCCTGTTCTTCAAGAGGGCTGAGATCGTTGTAGAGAATATCTGCAAGCGGCTGCGGCTCCTTGACCAGCGCCTCCAGCATGTCCAAAGTCGCGTCGATAGTCGGCGGGGCCTGGACCTGGGTATGCAGGTTCTGGGACAGCTCGGCAATGCTGAGGGTTTTCCCCTGGTACCAGAGCTTGCGCCACCGGCCGTCATCACGGCGAGACTCGACATACAGTCGGTCCGGGCGCTGCAGCGAGATTTCACCGCTCTTCTCGAATTGCAGGCGTCTGCCGTCGTCCTGGATCACGTCGTAGAAGATCCTGGCCTTGAACTTGAATCTTGGCTGCGCAGTCAGGAAATCCGTGGCTCTTTTTAATTCGGCCAGGGCTTCAGGGTCCCGCAGGCCTTCAGTTGCAAACTCCTTATCTTCTACTATGGAAGAATCTGACCCTGTAGCTTCGGCAGCGACAGATTGTATGACAAACGCAGGCCAAAGCAGCAGGCAACAAAGGGACAATAGAACCCAAAATGGTTTTTTCATCTGACTCCCTTTTCGTTGAAATCGTGATCCGAGACAATTTGTCAACATGGCATAACTGGCTGATAAACAGGTATTATAGTCGGATTCCAGGTAGAGGACAAATCGATATTATCTTTTCCGGCAGCTCAGCTGCCTTCGCATTATCTTCCTGCGACCCTTTGCGCTCCAGGGAAACTTATAAAAATGTCAGGTCACTTGCATCCTGAATCTCTCATAGCAGCGGTAAAACCGTAAAGGACAAAACATAACGAAACCAGCTGTTGCATTCCCAGCAATGGTTTGTCCTGAAGGAACATCAGGGTGGCCATGCTGCTATTCATCAGCATAAAGAAGAGCCATCCGTATGAATTTTTCTTCGCCAGCAGGTAAGTGCCGACCAGGAAACCGATCATGACCCCGATTTCCAGCACTTGGGTCCCGGAGGTAATACCTGCGTAATCGTACAGGCTGTAACCAACGCCCAAAAACAATGCCGTATAGGTGAACAGAGAGGTCATGAAATCAAGGGGCTTGTTAGGTGCGTCGGTATTCTGCCAGACATTGAACAGACCGAACAGCATAGCGGGAACTCCGCCGGCCTCTATCGAGGCGGCTATCCAGTCATGCTTGCTGACAAGAATGATGACCCAAGCCGGGACGCCCAGGATGTAGACGGTCCAACCAATGATTCTCAGCTTTCGCTTGGACGCTTCCGGTCTGCCTTCTGCGAAAGCAAAAAAAACTTTGTTGAGGAGGTAAAATCCGCCGCCCCATGCCTGTAGAACCAAATCCATGATCGCCAATTCCTGTTTGATGGGACTCGTCTGGCCAGTATCAAGACTCGGCCCGGAAAATGTGCCGTCTGTGACCGGGGTTCAAAAACAAGAGCGACCCGGGAAAGGTCGCTCACAGTTTTTATGCTGTCTGAACAGTCTCCAGAAACCCGGCACCGATGCTATTGAATGATCTCGCTGGCCTCAAGTTGCTCAACGATGGTCGGAATAAGCTGGTTGATTGCCCTCTCCCTGGACCCATCAACTTTGATCTGTGCGAGATAAGACCAGGCCGGCATTTCACTGTCCACATCGTAGAGCTTGGTCGATATGATGAAATAATCTGAATCGTATTCCCGGTTGTATGAATAACCGTAACCGTAACCGTACCAGCCTCCGTTGCTGTAGACTGCTGTGCCGCCCAGGATAACACCCCCATACTGGTGGTTGGTGATCTCTTTCTGACTGATTGAGCGTGCGACCAAGACGCTGTCAAAGCCGAGTTCCCTGACTTTTGCCTCGACAGCTTGCCTGTCGAGCTTTTCCTCCTGAGGCAGGACCTTGTAGCTGGGGATGGCTTCGAGCCCTCGTTTGACAAGCTGGTTGGCGAGGACGTTTTCAGCCTGCCTGCGGGTACGATCCCGTTTGGCTATGGCGATCAGGAGCATTTTCTGTGGATGAGTCGAGTAAGTCTCTTCTTTCCAGACTTCCAGCTTCTTGATCGGGGAGCAGGCTGCCGCAACGGTTACCATCAGCAGGCAGAGGAATAATCTGAAGCGTTTGGGGCTTTTCACGTTGTTGTTCCTTTAATGTCGGGTCTGAAATGACTGAGCAGTTGATTTCTAACGGCCGGCAAATGCATTGAAACAGAAAACAGCCTAAAGAGGAACTATTTTATTAGGGCAGAGATCACTGCATCGAGACCTCTGAGCAATCTTAAGCATGGTCAAGGATTCGATGGTGGAACTGAGCCAGGAACGCTTCCTTCAGGGAAGGTCACCGTGCCGGTCTTATGAAACGGCCCATCTCCATGTCAACCGTTTTGATGTGATCCACCAGCCAGTCGAGAAACGAGCGGTTAAATCCTGCCAGAAGGTTAATTGATGCGCCCTGTGCCGACAGCTGTCTTTGAAACGCATGAACCTTGTCGCTCAATGCGCGATGCTCCCAGATGTGGGCTTCCTTGTCAGGGTAATCGGATTGGGCCATCAAGTCCTCTTCCATGCGGAAATGATTCTCTACATATCGGCCGAGAAAATCAAGCATGCCTGTCAGGCTTTCCTGCCCTTTACCGGCCTTGCAGGCATTCCGGAACTCATCGTATTTGGCAAATATCTCCTGATGTTGTCAGTCTATCAGATCAACACCTAAGGACAAATCTTCCGACCACTCTAGTGCCATCATCTTCCCCTTTTGCGAATTACAGCCTAGTTGCGAAGAGCCTGGATCCGTCAGCCGCGACGGTGTCGAAAATGAGCTTGCATGGTGGTTCTTGCAGTACAGGGTTCGCCACTCGACCGGGCATTTCAGATGTCCAGTTTAGACGCATCTTGCTTTGCCTGCAAGAAGAGTGTTTGATTGACAAATTCGCAAATCAGCTGCGGATATCAATCAGGCGAATCACTGGTTCAACAGCCCTTGAACTGACCGGCAAACAGCGGAGTCTTGTTATCCCTCCGTGCGGGGTTCAAATGCTAAGCGTTAAAACGAAAAGCCCCAACTCCGGGGAGATGGGGCTGAGCAAACTTTCCACCAACAGTTAATGGTGAATTGATGCTTTGCTTGATGTGAGACTTCAGTCGCGCAACAGATTCACAGATTATTCAGAGCGCGCTGATTGGCGAGGAGATCAGTCGGTCGGACTTGTCGCGACAAAGCTCGATTTCCCCTCGGGGTTGTCATGAGCAAAGCTCTGCTGTGTCCTGTTCGGGAGTTGTTCAGCGGCCTCCTCTCCGAGCAGCAGTCTGCTGCGATGGCCCTGATCTTCATCGTCGCAGAACCGTTCCAGGAATCGTTTGTATTCTACAGCATCAGCATAATCTTCGACCTCAATGGCAGAATCTTGCACGCACCATAAATTTTCCATGTCATTGTCTTTCTGAATTATGGGAAAGCATCGCCTTGAAGAGACATGTTTCACATGAAAACATAGTCGTCCGATTCAACCAGGTCAGATGTGGACCCGAGAAAAGACCCTGCCTGCGAATCCTCTATGACTTCAGCCTGGTCGTGTGACAATGAGCAGACCGTTCCGCAGTTGACACATTCCTGGATTTCTTCGTGGAATTGGAATGCATCCAGGTCCGTCTCAATACACAACACCGCCTTGCACGTGGGACAGATAAAATCTGAATACGCCGGCACTCTTTTGCTGCTCTTTTGCTTGATGATTATTTGGCTGTTTCCGGACATCGTCCAGACAGCTCCGCAATCACCGCATTCGCATACATCCGGGGCAAATCCGTCGGCGTGCAAATCGATTTCAATGTGACCTTTACCTTGACATGATGGGCAGTTCATAAGCTTCTCCTTCTCTGGGGGGCAGATTACGTCCGCCCGTATCTTAAGGGATAATAAATAACACAACTGATGTCTATTATCCCCGAGAGGAATCTTATGTCAAGCTTAAAAAATAAAATTACTCATATTTTTCAGCAACTTAGCTCGTTTTTTGTTTTGCTCAGTATACAGTGGGTCTATTTTTTTATACGTCACATGAAGAAAAAAGGATTAAAAGATAGCAAATCGCCTGAAATTATTTGTTATTACGATTTAAAAACATTGTTTCGCTAATCTGATATTTAATTACATTTATGGTCTTGTGTTGATCAGAAGAATCAGGAGACAGGGGCATAATGGCCAATCCGAAATATATCCCGTTGACGAATTATCGTAATTTTTGCCTTTGGAATCACCTGGTGGCAACCTTTCCTGCCACGACAAACCTCTGTAAAATGTATTTCTTGGGCCGGATGCCCTATAATGAGAAAAAGGGTTGATTGACTGCTCTTCAGAGAAAGAGGTGAACACCTTGAAAGAAACCATCACCTGGCTAATAGATATAGAGTCGTCGGCAGCCGAGCTTTATGCAGAGGCCGCCGCTGTTTTTCGTGAGGATGAAGACTTCTCCCGCTTTCTAACCCTGATGTCTGCGGAAGAACATGAACACATAAAGTTACTGCAGCAGGCCCGGGACACCATCTCGGACAAGGAAATAAAGCATGTGTGCTTTTACTTTGATGATCATTTCCGTAAAAAAATTGCAGCCCCTTTTATCCTGGCCCGGCGTTTTCTGGAAGGCGGCGAATTGACCAAAACCACCATGATTGACATTCTTGCAGAGGCCGAGTTTTCAGAATGGAATGAGCTCTTTCTCTACATTCTGGACACTTTTAAAGTTTTACATGAAGATGTTCAAAAGGCGGTTGCAGATATTGATCAGCACAGGAAGCACGTCCAGGAATTTATCTTGTCGCTACCCGATGGCGAGAGTCTAGTCCAAAGGGTCCGCAGACTGTCTCATACCGGCAGCAAGCGTGCTCTGATCGTTGAGGACAACAGTGCCGTTGCCCGAATGCTGGAAGCCTTGGTTGCGGATAATGTCGAAGTTACCATCGCCCGCGACGCTCAGGTGGGGCTGTCTCATATTCGGCAGGGGTACTTTGACTTGATCGTTTCAACTATTGAAATGCCGGAAATGCACGGTATTGAGATGTACAAGCAAGCCTTGGCAATGGACCCCTCTTTACACCTTAGATTCATTTTCTTCACTGGCACGGAAAATCCGGATTATTTAGATTTCATCAGAGACTCGAAGACGCTGATGCTGCCAAAACCTTCTCCAGTGAGGTTGATATCTGAAATGATGAATGAGGTGCTGGAGTCAACGCCTGTGCCACAGAAGACCACAATCCATTGAAATGAGTTGATCTGGCCACGAACGGTTGGTCAAACTTGTTGGAGAACGATCAATTAAGACCCTGAGAAAACGGCCCAGTCTTTCCAAAGAGAGTCTTATTGCCGTTTATTCAGCAGCTAAGCTTGAAAGGCTTTTTTATCAGACGCACAACGGTAGCTTCTTCGCCGCTGATGTGCTTGGACTTGAGAAGTTCCAGGATATGCTGGTCCATTAACTGCATGCCGTCACCCTTGGCGGTTTGCATGATCGATGGGACTTGGAACGTTTTACCTTCACGGATCAGGTTCGCCACCGCTGCGTTGCAGATCAGGATTTCCAGGGCAGAAACCCGTCCCTTGCCATCAGCCTTGCGCAGCAGTTGTTGGCAGAAGACGCCCTTGAGACTTTCACCGAGCATGGTGCACACCTATTCCTGGGCATCCTTGGGGAAGACATCGATGATCCGGTCAATGGTTTTCGGCGCCGAGTTGGTATGCAGGGTGCCGAAGACCAGGTGTCCGGTCTCAGCTGATGTCATGGCCAGCGAGATGGTTTCCAGATCGCGCATTTCGCCAACCAGGATGACGTCCGGGTCTTCACGCAGGGCTGCCCGCAGGGCATTGGCAAAGGATTGGGAATGCTGGCCGATCTGACGCTGGTTCAAAAGGGACAACTGGTTCTCATGGATAAACTCGAGGGGGTCCTCGAGGGTCAGGATGTGCTCGCGGCGAGCCCTGTTGATCAAATCGATCATCGCCGCTAGGGTCGTAGACTTGCCGCTTCCGGTCGGCCCGGTGATTAGGACCAGCCCCTTTTTCAGCATGGTCAGCTTACGAACCCCTTCTGGCAGACCAAGCTGATCGGCGGACAGGACCTTACTCAGGATGATCCGCAAAACGGCGGCGATGCCACGATGGGTCTCCATGAGATTGCCACGAAAACGGGCCACCTCTGGCAAAGCGTAGGCAAAATCAAGATCCCCGGTTTCCTCGAACTCTTCACGCTGCTCCTCGGTCAGTATTTCAAACAATAAACCGCGGGCCTGCTGATCGCTCAAGGGAGGATAATTGAGCTTCTCCATCTCGCCGTGCAAGCGGAACAGGGGCGATGCACCGGTGGAGATATGCAGGTCGCTTGCGCCCTGTTGCTTCATCATTTTAAACAGCGAGTCGATTTTCGCCATCTGCGCCATCGAAGGTCCTTGTTTTCGTTTAACCGCTACAGCAAAAACCCGTCGTTCTTTCAGACGACCCTTGCAAAAGGCAAGTTGATGGCCAGTCCCGGGAGGACTGGATTTGAACCTGATATTCGCGGTAACATTGTGCTATCCAGAACTCCTCGTCCAAGTATTAAAGCATGGAGACAACAATTATGAGTAAAGCCCTGGGACTCCTCTCCGGAGGACTTGACAGCAGCCTGGCCGCCCTGTGCCTGAAACGCCAGGGAATCGAGGTCACCGCGATTGCTTTCGTAACTCCGTTCTTCGGCAGCAGCAAAGCTGAACAGGCCGCCCGTTTGATGGATATCCCGCTGATTGTCGAGAACATCAGTGACGTTCACCTGGACATGGTGAAAAACCCACGCTACGGCTATGGTAAGAATATGAATCCCTGCATCGACTGCCACGCCATGATGTTTCGCCTGGCTGGTGAAGTCATGCTTGAACGCGGCTTCGACTTCCTCTTCTCAGGCGAGGTCCTCGGCCAGCGACCGATGAGCCAGAATGCCAACGCACTCCGCTCGGTCGCCAACTACTCAGGCCATCCCGACCGGATTCTCCGGCCACTCAGCGCCAAGCTGATGCAAATCACTCCGATGGAGGAACAGGGCATGGTCGACCGCGAGCTGCTGCTCGACATCCAGGGGCGCTCACGAAAACCCCAGGAGGCCCTGGCGAAGGAATGGCAGCTGACCGATTTTCCTTCCTCGGGAGGGGGCTGCCTGTTAACCGAAATACACTTCTCCGACCGTCTGCGCGATCTTTTTGACCACCAGCCCGAATGTTCAGTCAAGGACGTCGAGCTACTCAAGATCGGCCGGCAGTTCCGTCTCTCGGAACGTGCCAAGCTGACCCTCGGCAGGCATCAGAATGATAACGAGGCGATCCGCGAAGCCGCAAACGAAACGCACGTCTTGCTTCGCACCCCTGGCGTGGCTGGTCCACTCGGCTTGATCTCTGGAGAACCGTCTGATCATGACCTGCAAACGGCCGGTGCAATACTTGCTTCATACGGCAAGGGCAAAAACCAAGCAAGTATCGAAGTGCTGGCAGAAATGCCGGAAGGAGAAGAGCACTTTACCGTGATTCCGATGATAAGAGAAGAGGCACAGAAGTTGATTGTCTGATGACAAGGGGATAGCAAGAAGAGTCCCTTCTATCAACAAAATAAGCCGGCCCGTTACAGAGGTGCCCCCTTTCAGCGTGACCTACTAGAGAAAAGCGTAAAAATATCACAATCGATACAATTCTTTACAAATGGGAGGCTCTAAAGAGCCTCGGATCCTGCGGGGGAATCTAGAGACTAAATCGGAGAGTCCGGTCTGAATTGAGGTTGCCGGTTTTGCTTCAATCCCTGAGACAAGAATCAAGAAAAAAGCCCCCCGGAAAACCGGGAGGCTTTTTGCTTTTATCTGTAAGTGGACAGGCGTTACATCATACCACCCATACCACCCATACCGCCCATGCCGCCCATGCCGCCCATATCCGGCATGCCGCCGCC
>JAFDBW010000057.1 GCA_019313105.1 Deltaproteobacteria bacterium
GATATCGCCTGTCCAATGGATAAAACGCTTCTAGGAATTGCAGGCAGTATCAAAACCTATTCACATAAACAACTTTTTCGCATGGCCTGTCTGTTATCATTAAGCAAAGACTTAGGAGGTGCCATATGAAAGACAAGAGCCAACTGAGAATGTTTATCCTGTGATTCATCGCCTGCGCAGGGATCACCCTGATGATGGGCGCGGAAAATGTTGTGACCACGCCCGGCAGGTACCAGATCGCTGCATTTTCTGCTGCATCCGGGACAAGCGATGTGCGTGACTGGTCAAGGTACTATATACTGGACACACAGACAGGCAAAGTAGTCGAGTCAATGGTGGGTCAACAGGACGACAAATAGTCGAGACACAACCAGTTCATTTTTGCCAATCAGTCGGAGACGCCACATGATCGCAGTCATCTTCGAGGTCATCCCGAAAGAAGCAGGAAAAGCGGAATACCTGGCAATCGCCGCAAAGCTGCGTGAGCATCTCGCCGCCATACCTGGGTTCATATCGATCGAGCGCTTTCAGAGCCTGACAGATCCGAACAAGGTCCTGTCACTTTCCTTCTGGCAAGACGAGGCTGCGGTGACCCGGTGGCGAAACCTGGAGCAACACCGTATGGCCCAGGCGAAAGGGCGCGGCAGCCTGTTCAAGGATTACCGGATTCGCGTAGGCAACATAACTCGTGATTATTCGATGACAGCAAGAGCGCAGGTGCCGAAAGACTCCAGATCGGCACACGAATAGATTAATCCTCTGTTTCAAGTACTTTCCCCTAGAAGAGCTATAAACGAGAGATGACTAAGAATGACCAGGAATCCATACACAACAGAGAAGGAGTGCTTATGAAAGTCCTGCAATTGTTTCTGGTTCTAAGCCTCGCATTGATGGTCTCGGCAGTCGGCGCTGCCGATGGCCTGATTGCCGTCAAGAGTCCCTACAACGCCAAAGAGACGATGGATCGGTTTGAAGCCGTGGTGAAAGAGCGCGGTCTGAACGTTTTCGCGCGCATCAACCACACCGCCGGCGCATCGAAGGTTGGCAAATCGCTGCGCCCGACTGAAGTGATTATATTCGGCAACCCGCAAGGCGGGACACCGTTTATGGAGTGTGCGCAGACGGTCGGCATCGACCTGCCATTGAAAGCCCTGGTCTGGCAGGACGCCTCCTCCCAGGTCTGGCTTGGTTACAACGATCCGGAATTTCTCGCGAAACGCCACAATGTTGCTGATTGCCCGGCCGCCGGAAAACTTGGCAAGGCCCTGGCCGGAATGACCGAAACGGCACTGCGGTAATGACGCAAGTTGCTCACTGGCTATGGACGCCTGTTGAAGAGATCGCAACCAAACGAAGGCATCTTCGAAGTGGATCAATGCGGCAAGGATCCCGGGACAAAAAAATGGGGCCGCACGAGGCGGCCCAATGTAGTTGAGGGAGTCACATTACAGGCAGGCGCAGAGCATTGAACAAACCGTGAGACGCCGGGCGGAGAACCGGCACGGCTGCTCACCCCTTGACAAGCCACGGAATTGTAGTTCAGCAGTTGGCCGTCGGGGCCTTGTAAATCAGCCCTTCGGGAAAATGTCAGGTTCAGTCGACTCGCTTACGCAAAAACGTCGGGATATCGTATTCCTCGTCCTCGCTGTAGCTGCCGATGCGCATACTGGCGCGAGGCTTGTCCATGTTCTGGTTGCGGATAAAAGCCGGTATGTCACGATCAATCTTGTTTGGCGCAGCCGGAGTCGGATAGCCGAGTTCCTTGCTCGCGCCACGCTTGCCGGTGTCAAATGAGCAACCAAAGCCCGTCGCGATCGCGGTCACCTGGATCTTCTCGCCCATCTCCTCGTTGATCACAAGGCCGATAAAGATATTCGCGTCCTCGTGAACTTTCTCATGGATAATGTTGGCAACTTCCTGGTAGTCATTCATGGTCATGCTCGAAGAACCGGTGACGTTGACCAGCACACCCTTGGCACCGGAGATGTCGATCTCTTCCAGAAGCGGACTGCAGATCGCCTGCTGGGCGGCTTTTATCGCACGACCTTCACCTTCAGCGAGACCTATGCCCATCATCGCCATGCCGCGTTCACTCATCGCGGCCTTGACATCGGCAAAGTCGACATTGATCATGCCGTGGGTCGTGATCAAATCCGAGATCCCCTGTACGGCCTGACGTAACACATCGTCTGCAGGTTTGAACGCATCGAGGATGCCCATCTTCTTGTCCGCAAGGCCGCTGAGACGATCATTCGGGATCAGAATCAGCGAGTCGACAACCTGCTTGAGTTCATCAACACCCTCGTCTGCTTTGATCATGCGCTGCTTGCCCTCGAAAGCAAACGGCTTGGTCACGACAGCAACCGTCAACGCACCGATTTCCCGTGCAACTTCAGCAATTACCGGTGCTGCACCGGTCCCGGTTCCTCCGCCAAGGCCGGCAGCGATAAAAACCATGTCAGCACCCTGCAGCAGTTCCTTGAGACGAGCCCGGTCTTCTTCGGCCGCTTCCCGTCCGACCTCAGGGTTAGCGCCAGCGCCGAGGCCCTTGGTCAGCTTCGTCCCGAGTTGCACCCGCAACGACGCCAGGTTGGCGCGCAAAGCCTGGGCATCGGTGTTCGCCACCATGAACTCCACCCCGTCAATACGACCGGCAATCATCGTATTGACTGCGTTGCTGCCGCCGCCACCAACTCCAACAACCTTGATCTTTGCTACCTGGTCAATATTCTCGTCAAATTCAAACATAATGACTCCCTCCGCCATTGTTGTGTCCGGAGCCTCTCCATGGCCCCGTCAGTTTAAGTGTCTGGCACAATGCCTTGTTTGCCCCTTTAGAAAAATTCTCCGAACCATTCCTTCATGCGGCGCGTCACGCGATCGAACAGGTTCTCCTGGCCGATCACGAAGTTGCGCGTCTGCATGTTGCGACTACCATATTTCACCAGGCCTACGCCGGTGGCATAGATCGGTGAGTTAACCACATCGGTCAGGCCGCCGATATCGGTTGGCGTGCCACGGCGAACCGGCAGGTCAAAAATCTGCTCGGCCAGTTCCGGCATCCCCGGCAGGATCGCCGACCCACCGGTCAACACCACCCCGGATGCGATCAGGTCCTCGAAACCGCTTTTGACGATCTCCCGGTTGACCAGGGTGAAAATCTCCTCGACCCGCGGCTCGAGAATCTCTGCAAGCAGTTGACGCGATAGAATCCGCGGTTCACGGCCGCCGACCGACGGCACCTCGATCGTCTCATCCTTACCGACCATCGAAGCAAGGCAGCAGCCCGAGATCTGTTTGATCTTTTCCGCCTCGGCGGTCGGAGTGCGCAGACCGACGGCTATATCGTTAGTCAGGTGATTGCCGCCCAGCGACAGGACCGAGGTATGCTTGATAGCACCGTCGACGAAAATAGCTATATCCGTTGTACCGCCGCCGACATCGACCAGAGCCACTCCAAGGTCTTTTTCATCCGGGGTCAACACGGCCTCAGAGGAAGCCAGTTGTTCAAGGACGATATCACCGACATCGACGCCGGCCTTGTTGCAGCTCTTGATAATATTCTGCGCACTGGCCACGGCACCGGTAACGATATGCACCCGTGCTTCCAGGCGCACACCGCTCATACCGAGTGGCTCCTTGATGCCGTCCTGGTCATCGATGATAAATTCCTGGGGTAGAATATGGATGACCTCACGGTCCATCGGAATCGCCAGGGCTTTGGCGGCATCGATCACGCGGCGCACATCTTCGGTAGTAACTTCGCGGTTCTTGATTGCGATCACACCCTGGGAGTTGATTCCCTTGATGTGACCGCCGGCGATACCGGCGAAAACCGACTTGATCTCGCAACCGGCCATCAATTCCGCTTCCTGGATCGCCTTGCGGATTGCGTTGACCGTGCTTTCGATATTAATCACCACTCCTTTGCGCAAACCCCGCGATGGGCTTGTCCCGATCCCGACGACGTCGAGCCCCTCGTCGGTCATTGCGCCGACGATGGCACAAATCTTTGTCGTGCCGATATCGAGTCCGACGATCAGATTTTCCCGTTTACTGTTCATGTGTCTCCCCTTCTCCATAAATCTAGCTCCTGCCGGTCGTGCGCTTGACGTCCACTTTGACAATCACACGGTCGGTCACGTTAAGGTCGATATACTTGAGAGCCAGCAGTCTCGGCTCAAGGTCTTCGTAAATGGCTTCAAACCGGTCGAGCTTGGCATAAAAGTTCTCTTTGCCCATCCGCACCGGCACCCCACCGATGCGGGTGTATATGATCAAGCCCTCCTGCTGGTCGAAATGGATCTCCGACACATCATCGAGGTTGAAAAGTTTTCGTTGCTCCAACTGGTCCATCAGGCTCAGAGCCAAGTCCAGGCTGTTCTGGGTCTGGTCCGGGTGATCAAGCAGGTACTGCCGGTCGATACCTGTGATCACCGGGTAATCAAGTTCATCTCCCGATTCGAGCATTTTAAAGGCAACGCCTTTCCGGTCCACGTAGTACAGGTAATCGAGGTCAATGATCGCCCGCGCCTGCCGTTCCACCACCCGGATTACCACCTGGTCGGGGAACGATCGTTCCACTTCGGCCCTGGCGATCCAC
>JAFDBW010000058.1 GCA_019313105.1 Deltaproteobacteria bacterium
TCAAGGGGCTGTAGTAGAGTCGGTTACAACGCCGGCCTGTCACGCCGGAGGTCGCGGGTTCGAGTCCCGTCAGCCCCGCCATATTCAAATGAGGCGATTCCTGATAACTTATAAGGAGTCGCCTTGTTTGTTTCTGATGTTTTGACCTGGCCTTGTCCCTGCCGTAATCAGGCGGTGGGAGATGTCTCCCGGTCGACCCGCAGCGGCTATGGCAACGGATGATTGGCGTGGGCGATATATCTCGTGTCGCCTGCCACGATGCTCACTACGGCACCGACGGGATGGATCCTGCTCTCTGAGTCCATGAATTCAAGTACAGGCTCCGGATTATCAGTCGAATCTGTTGAACATAACTAATTAGACAGCCGGTTAAAATGACCGGTCATGTTACGTTGCTGGCATGACGGGTTAGGGGTTTTCCATTCATTTTTCCCGTCAGATATGTTAAATAATAAGGCTAATGTCAACCTACCGCTGCAAAATTGGTACTGCTGATGGTCGGATTCTTGAAAAGGATTTCGAGGCGGTCGGCCGCGAGGTCCTCCAGGAGAGTCTTGAAGAGCAGGGCTTCTACGTCTTCAGGATTCGTAAAGCGCCCCTGCAGTGGTTTTCAAAAGGAGTCGGTGGGGGCAGTTTAAGCGGACGCAGGTTCCTGGCATTGAATCAGGAGATGCTGGTCCTGATTCGCTCCGGCCTGCCAATTCTGCAGGTGCTTGACACCCTGGTCGACCGCATGGAGACCGGTGGGCTGCTCAGTGCATTGCAGGAAATCCGCTCAGATGTAAAAGGCGGCAGTTCTCTGTCCGATGCATTTGAAAAGTTTTCGCACATGTTCCCGCAACTCTATGTCGCCTCGCTGCGGGCCGGAGAACAGTCCGGAGATCTGCCGATAACCCTCGGGCGCTATATCGAGTATCAGAAGCGTGTCGAGGCGATCAAGGCGAAAGTCCGCAGTGCCACATTCTACCCGGCGCTTCTGGCCATTGCCGTGACGGTGGTCCTTGGTTTCCTTCTGCTCTACGTGATTCCAAGTTTTACCCAGGTTTATGCCGATGCCAACGTACAGCTGCCTCTCCTGACCAGGATGGTGATTTCCTTGGCAAACGGGCTGGTGTCGGGCCTCCCGTTTTGGTTGCCGGGTCTTCTTGTCGGTCTTTTTCTGCTACGTGCCTATGCACGGACCGAACGTGGTGCGCTGCTCGTGGATCGCCTCAAATTGCGCCTGCCGTTTTTTGGTGAGTTGCTGAATGAATATGCTCTGTCGACCTTCTGCCGGACTTTTGCGACAACCCTGGCCAGTGGTATTCCGATTGTCCAGGCGATGCAGATGTCCCGGGGAACCTTGAACAATCGTGTCCTTGAGGAACGGCTCTCCAAAGCAGTCAATCGCATTCGGGAGGGGGCAAAAATATCCGAAGCACTTGAACAGGCCGGAACTTTTCCGGTGATCGCCTTGCGCATGATCGGTGTCGGTGAGACGAGTGGCTCGCTGGTTGATATGCTGACTGATGTCTCAGAATATTATGAAAGTGAGGTTGAACGTCGACTAGATCGCCTGACGACAATTGTTGAGCCCTTGATGATGATGACGATGGGACTCCTGATAGGAGGGATTGTCGTCGCCATGTATATCCCGATATTCCAGTTGGCGGGTACGGTACAGTAGTTTGGAGAAAAAGATGTCGTTTGAACATCGTAAAATAAGTGAAATCCTCGTTGATATGGGCGTTCTCGCACCGGCCGAGGCGCGTCTGGTTCTTGAACAACAGGGCCAACTGGGTCAGCGGTTTGGTGAAGTTGCTGTTTCCAAGGGTTTGCTTAAGGACGACGACGTGGCTCAGGCTCTGGCACTGCAGTTCGGTCTTGAATACATCGACCTTGACACATATGTCGCCGACCCTGAGTTGGCGGAGGAATTCCCCGCTGATTTGTCGGTGCGCTATAATTTTATCCCGCTGCAAAAAACCGATAACGGCCTGGTCGTGGCGATTGCCGATCCGACCAATGTCGCGAACCTCGATGATCTGGAGATGCAACTCGATCTCCAATTAACCTACAAGGTGGCGGCCAAACACAAGGTTGAAGCACTGCTTGAGCGGTTGCAGAGCTCGAAACAGGTTCTGCAGGAGGTCTCCGAGGATTTCAAGCTGCTGCTGGTCAAGGAGACGGACAAGGGAGAAGAGGTCCTCTCCATAGAGAAGTTGACCGATGACAGCAGCCCGATCATCCGCCTGATCGACTCCACCCTTTTCGATGCGCTGAACAAGCGTGCCAGTGATATCCATATCGAGAGCAACCTTGATGGAGTACAAATCAAATATCGCGTGGACGGCGTTTTGTTCAGGGCTACGGAACCCCTTGACGGCCGTTTCCAGGGACCGATCATCTCCCGGATCAAGGTCATGAGTGATCTCGATATCTCGGAACGTCGCATTCCCCAGGACGGGCGCTTCAAGGTCCGCATGGCCGGCAAGTCAATTGATTTCCGCGTCTCCATCATGCCGAGTATCTTTGGCGAAGACGCCGTGATCCGGATTCTCGACAAGGAAAGTATCGCCAAGGACCTGCATGGACTGACCTTGGATGTGCTTGGCATCGAGGGCCATGAATTGGCGAGGTTCAGGCGGATGATACGCGAGCCTTACGGCATGGTTTTGGTGACCGGCCCGACTGGTAGCGGCAAGACCACCACGCTCTATGCGGCACTGACAGAGATTTACAACGAGCAGGAAAAGATCATTACGATTGAAGACCCGGTTGAATACCAGCTCAAGGGGGTGGTGCAAATTCCGGTTAATGAGAAAAAGGGCCTGACTTTTGCCCGCGGCCTGCGCTCCATCCTGCGTCACGACCCTGATAAAATCATGGTCGGTGAGATCCGCGATCCCGAGACGGCACAGATTGCGGTCCAATCCGCATTGACCGGGCATCTGGTTTTCACTACGGTACATGCCAACAATGTTTTCGACGTGCTCGGGCGCTTTCTGCACATGGGGATCGACGCCTACAATTTTGTCTCCTGCCTCAACTGTGTCGCTGCACAACGTCTGGTGAGAAAGATTTGCAAGCACTGTAAGCAGCCGGTGAGCTATAACCGTCAGGCATTCGAAGAGTCAGGCCTGGATTATGAGAGGTACGGTCAACACAGCTTCTTCAAGGGAGCCGGGTGTCGGGAATGCAATGGCCAGGGTTTTCACGGTCGAACCGCTATTGTCGAGCTGCTTGATATGGACGACAATTTACGTGACATGATCATCAGCAAGGCTTCGGTTAGTCACCTCAAGGACGCCGCACGCGCAGCAGGAACCTCTTTTTTACGTGATTCGGCAGTCGAGAAGCTGCTCAACGGAGTCACGACCCTTGAGGAAATAAACCGGGTCACCTTTGCCGAACCGTTTGGGGGAGGGGCATGAGCAGGTTTTATGTCGGCGTAGATGTGCAGCCAGAAGGCTTGTTCTTCGCAGTCTTGCAGCGTAACCGGCCGCAAACCCGGCTGGTTGGTTTGCGATTTGAAAGCCTGGAAGGCGTACTGGAAGCTTCCAGTCGCAAGCCGAACATCCATGATGCGCGCCGTTTCGTGGAAGGCTTACGCCGCGGTGTCGACTCCCTGGCCGGTCAGGAAGAGCGTATTGCACTGAGTCTGCCCGATCGGGCCGGACGTATTTACCTGACCGACATTGATGCACCGTTCAAAACTCATGATGAAGGGGTGGAAGTTCTGAAGTGGCGTCTCAAGGCGAATTTGCCTGCAGTTCCGGCGCAGGTCCAGCTTGATTACCAGGTTTTCGATAAACATGAAAGTGGTCGTCAACGATGTATTGTCGCCGCACTGGCCCGGCCGGTTCTCGAACAGTATGAGGACTTGGTCAACGAAGCAGGTCGACATGCGATTCAGATCGATTTTCATTCATTGAACCTTTATAACTATTATCGGCCCCGGCTGGACCTTGGTGATGAATTTATCCTGGTCAGCCTGGAGCAGGGAATGCTCGGCATTCAGTACGTGCTCGATCACGGTCTCTGCTATCAGCGTGTCCGTAATTTCAAGTTGAATCCCGAGAGAGCTTTCCGTGAGATCACCCGGACGCTTGTCGAAGCCTATGAATCTTTCCCGTCGATGAAACGTTGTGTTGTTTTTGCCCACGTTGATCCAGGTTTGGGTCCAGAGATCGACAAACTGCTCTGTTCCGGATTTGATCGTGAGGTCAAATGCCTGGACCCTGCCCTGAAACGCTTTGGTGGCGAGGGGCGAACCGGTGGGTTGCAGCCGGTTGGTCCCGTTGTTGCTGCCCTCGGTGCTGCCGAGCGCATGATGTAAGAACTATGGAAATCAAACTCAATCTAGCCAGCAAGCCTTATCTGAATCGCCAGAGTGTCCGTCTCTGGTTACTGCTGCTCAGCACCCTGATGGTGCTGTTGCTCCTGCTTAATGGCTCCTACGGTTATCGGAACTACCGACAGTTGCAGTTGCTTGACATACGCTTCCAGGAATTGAATGACCAGATTGCCGGAATTCATGGGACATCGGCGGACTACACCCCGGAAAAGCTGGTCGCGGTCAAAGCCGAGATTGAGCATGCAAACGAAATCATTGACGCCGACCAGTTCCGCTGGACGGAGCTGCTCAGCAGGTTTGAAGATCTGCTGCCTGCGGATGTCAGTATTCATTCAATCCAGCCGGATTTCAAAGCGCGCACTGTAAAGTTGTCGGGGGTGGCACGTGACGTCTCGGCATTGACAGAGTTTGTTGACAATCTCCTGACATCTGAGGACCTGAATCGGGCGTTCCTGCAAAGTCATGGCGAAGTCAAGGATGGGCAAAACAGCAGTAACCAGACATTAACAGGGTTCTCTATCGAGATCAGGGAGGCCTTCTGATGCGCTGGAGAGAACTGACCGGACAACTCTGGAAATTCCATCGCAATTCATTGATCTGGCTCGGTGTCCTGCTGATATTAAACCTGCTGCTTTTGGCGGCTCTGGAGCAGTTCGTTACGCCTCGCGTTGCTGAACGGGAAAGCAATTTCCTGAACAGACAGAGTGAAGTCCGGCAGCTTCTTCGTAACCAGGGGGGGGCGACGAACCCCCCTGAACAAGCGTATCTGATGGCCGCTCAGGATCTGTCGAAATTTTTTCAGACCATCCCTGATTATCAGGAGTTTACCGGTCTGATTGAGGAGCTTCTGGTCCTGTCCAGTCGCGCCCGTTTGAATATTACAAAAATCAGCTACAACTCCGCGCAACTCAAAGAGAGTGAGCTTCTGAAGTTCGGCCTGAATTTCAATGTCTCCGGAGATTACGATCAGCTCAAGAAGTTCATCCACTCCCTTGAACAGTCCTCCAGGTTGATTGCGATCAAACAGATCGGCCTGCAGGGTGCTGATGACAAGGGCGTCAACCTGCGCTTGAACCTGGAAACCTATTTCCGGCCGGGAGGACGTGATACATGAATCGCAAACGCGTCATCCTGGGTAGCTTGCTCGGAGTTCTGGCGGTCTGCCTGGTTTATGCCTACCTGGCGACCCCGCGCCTGGAAAAGGCCCCCCCAAGAGCGGCGGGCCTGCGTACGCAACCGGCCAGCCAGGGATCTCCTGAGGGAGACGAGAAAGAAAATCATGATCGCATTGACTTCTCTTATCAGACGGAGGAACCGCAGGAATTCCCCGGCTCTAAGCGTGACATTTTCCGGTTTGGGCCACGCCGTCAGGTCGAGACTGCATCCACCACCCGGGTTGTCAAAAGGGAAGTCCCGGAACCCGTGGTTCTGCCTGAAGTTGTTCCTGTCGAAGTGATAAGGAAATCGCTGAGTCAATTCACTTTCCTGGGATTTCTGGAAAAAGCTGGAGAAAAGACAGTCTTTCTCTCCAGTGGCGGTAACCTGTTCCTGGTCAAGCAGGGTGAACATTTCGGTGCCGGCCAGGAATTTCTGGTTGAGCAAATCGATGACAAGCTTCTCAAGGTGCGTCATGCCGGCCGCGAAGGGCTGATAGAAGTTCCGTTGATCGAGAAACAGAAACTCAATGCGGCAGTCAGTGCCCCGGTCAGCTTTTCCCGTGGTGGCGGTCCGGCGAGGCCGCCAGTGAATGAGCGGGTCTTGAGGTCCCGGTCCAGGACTGTCCGGCCTTTAGCCGGACAAGATGACCAGGGTTTTCAAGAGGGTGTACAACAAGAAGATCTGGATTTCCCAGATGATATGCAGCAAGAAGATCAAGTTTTACAGGGTGACGGTAACTTCTGGCCTGCAAGGGAGCGTTGAGACTTGACTGAAGAGCATAACCCCGATGCAGTACAGGAGCAGGAAAGTCCTGGCAAAGAAGATGCCACGGAGGGAGAAGTCAATGGCAAGAATCAATAAGTTCCATTTAGCCGTATGGTTATTGCTGGCGCTTGCAGTTCTATGGATCGGAGGCTGCACCACTGCCATGGAGGCTCGTTCGGCATTCGAGGAGGCAGAACAACTGGTCGCCGAAGAGGATTACGACATGGCCGTTGAAAAATATATCGAAGCGATTGACCTGGAACCGGGCAACATGACCTACAAGATGAATCTGGTCGCCTCCCGGACGCGTGCCGCTGCATACCATGTCAGGCAGGCTCGTGCTTTAAGGGATCAGGGCAGCTACGCCGAGGCCATTGCAGAGTACGCACGGGCCAAGGATTTTGATCCCAGTATCGAAGTTGCGATCCAGGAAGAAGCTGAGTTGAGAAATATCATGGAAGCGCAGGAGTACGCCGAGGAGGGGGCGGAGTTTTATGCCAAAGGCAAATATGTCCTCGCCAGAAAGGCGATTGACAAGGCGCTCCAGCTGGATGCGAACAATGCCCGAGTCCTGGCGATCAAGGATCTGCTGGACCGTGATCAGAATACGATTTCCATGGACGGCATTGAACTGGACGTGGCCTCGGACGAGCCGATCACCCTGAGTTTCAAGGATGCCAATATCAAGCAGGTGTTCGGCATCCTGTCGGATTTGAGCGGGATCAACTTCATCTTCGATGAAGGCATCCGCAACCAGTCGATTACGGTTCTGCTGGAAAAAGCCAGCTTTGCTCAGGCGATGGAACTGATCATGCAAATGAATGGTTTGAGCAAAAAAGTGCTTAACGGCAAGACGATTATCATCTATCCCGAATCCCGCGAGAAATCGAAACAGTACGAAGACCAGTTGATCCAGACTTTCTACCTCTCGCACATCGACGCCAAGAAGGCGGTCAACCTGTTGCGGACCATGCTGCAGCTGCGCAAGATTTACGTCCACGAAGAACGCAATGCCCTTGTGATCCGCGACAAACCGGAGGTTATCAGGCTCGCCGAACAGATTCTCGCCGCGGCGGACCGTGCCGATTCCGAGGTGCTCTTTGACGTCGAAGTGCTTGCCGTCAGGGATACCGATGCTTTGAACTTTGGACCGAGACTGAGCACCTACAGCACCAGCCTCGGGTTTTCCCAGGATGGCACAAATATCCTTGATGACACTCTCGGCCCAGGATCCGATACGAGTGGATTGGCGTCGAGTTTAAGTAGTTTACAGACTTTCTACACTCTCCCTACAGCCGCATTCGATTTTGCGAAAACGCTGAATTCAACAGAGCTTCTGGCGAGTCCGAAAATCCGGGTCAAGAACAAGGAGAAGGCGAAAGTCCATATCGGCAAGCGTGACCCGATCGTGACAACGACACAAGTGGGCACCTCCGACTCAACGACACAGAACGTCCAGTACGTTGATTCCGGCATCAAGCTCGATATCGAACCAAATGTCCAACTCGACGGGACGGTGCTGACCAAGGTCAAGCTTGAGGTCAGCAGCGCAGAAAGACTGGATTCTGGTGATACAACA
>JAFDBW010000059.1 GCA_019313105.1 Deltaproteobacteria bacterium
AATTAAACACATGGCAGCCGATGGAACCTGTGCTGCCCCCATAACAATTTCGCCTACAAACAGCCTTGCAGACATATCTGTCCGTTCGTCATGGCATGATGGTAAATCGCCATAGACAATTCTTGTGCGAGATTTGATTCAAATGGGATTGGTATACCCGAACCGGGTTGTAAGAGGTGCTTCCTGTTGATCGTACTATCGTCGAAAAACCGCCAAAAGCACAAGCTGCAGCCTTGTTCATGCGCTCCCGACATGGAATTCAATCACATTAAATTAAAAAACCGGGCTGTCATAAGTGCATCTTGACAACCCGGCTGTCTTCGAACTGCTTAAGACCCGTGGTTTTCCCCCCTATCCTCACGAACAGTTTGGATTTTCAACAAGATTAAATAACATTGGATAGCTGTATTAGGCGTAGCTCATGTCAACAATAATTGTCAAGTGCAAAATTCCACATGACTATCTCAATTCACTTCATCACAGATCAACCTTCCACATATTCGACCGCTGCAGAGGTTAATTTCTCGAGCTCTTCGACACTACCTGCTTCCGTGTAGACCCTGACCACCGGCTCGGTCCCCGACTTTCGGAACAGGGCCCATGAGCCGTCTTCGAGAATCATCTTGACCCCGTCAGTAGTAATCGTCTCGGCAACCTGCTTGCCTGCGAGCTTGTGCGGTGGCGAGGTGAGCTTGTCTCCGATCTTTTCCGCCAATTCCATGGAAAGACGCAGATTCGTGCGGGATGTATGGAATTCACCGACGCGTGCATAAAGGTCTTGAAGCAACTGGTTGATCGTCTTGCCTTCAACCGCGACCATTTCAGCGACCAGTAGGCAGGCCAGCACGCCATCCTTGTCCGGGACATGCCCGCGCAGACTCAAACCGGCGCTTTCCTCACCGCCGATGACGATCTCGTTGTCACGAATGAACTCGCCTATGTATTTGAAACCAACCGGTGTTTCACGAACGGCATAACCGTGATGGGCGGCCACCGCATCGATGAAATGCGAGGTGGCCACCGAACGGGCGGCGTCACCTGACTCCCCTTTTCTTCTGATCAGATAGTCGTACAGCAGGGCCAGGATATAGTTCGGCTCGATGAAAGTACCGTTCGCATCGATGATACCGTAGCGGTCAGCGTCGCCATCAGTCGCCAGGCCAAGCGCAACCCGCTTGTCACCTCTGACTCGAGTGACCAGGTCATTCAGGTGAGTCGGGGACGGATCAGGCGGCATGCCGCCAAAATATGGATCGCGGCTGCTGTTGATCGTCTGCACCAACAGTCCTGCCTCAGCCAGCAGGCTATCAACGTAATTACGACCGGCGCCATACATCGGGTCAAAGATCACCGTCATTCCCGATCGGCCGATGGCTTCAAGGTCAATTTTCTTGCGAATCACATCGAGGTAGTCAGGCATCGGGTCTATCTCTTCAACCAGGCCCGAGCGCACCGCCTGGTCAAGCGGCATATCGCGATAACAGACTTCGCCGAGCATGGCATTGGCACGCTGTTCGATGTCGGCGGTCACCTCCGGCAACGCTGGGCCTCCCCAGGCTGTGGAGAATTTGATGCCGTTGTATTCGCTGGGATTGTGACTGGCCGTGAAATTAATTGCGCCATCCGTAACACGGCGCATGATCTCACAGGCGATAACCGGTGTCGGTGTATCATCCTTGCAGATGAAGGACGGTACGCCGGAAGCTGCCAGGACCCGGGCTGTTTCGTGCGCAAACCGTTCACCGAAGAATCGGCTGTCGTGACCGATCACCAGGCCGCGACCGCCGCAGCCCTCAGCCTTAAGAAAATCGGCGATCGCCTGAATAACCACACGGACATTATCCAGGGTAAAATCTTCGGCCAGGATACCGCGCCAGCCTGAAGTACCGAACTTGATCTGAGTCATGCGTTTCTCTCCTCATTCAATTATTTTATACGTGAAGAATAGCATAAAAATTTGTAACCACATGTGAACACGGATACACACAGATATTTTTAAAGCTAAGAACACTTGTGTTAATTCTCAGGGTTTAGCCATTACATTTTTATAGAAGATTTATCAGTGTTCATATGTGTCCATCTGTGGTTAAAGATACTTGAGTTTTCCGCGGCACGCTTCACTCGTCCCGCGTTCCGTCCTCGTCATCCGGCATAATCGGGGCAGGGTAATCTTCGATGTCGGCAACATAGGCGCAGTCAGCCGGCAAAAAACCTTTTTTGATATTTTCCGGGGTCAGACGCACACAACCGGGACGTTGCTTGTCGCGTTGATCGTAAACTTTGCAGCGTTTCGTCCCGGGATCGAGATGTTCGCACGGCAGACCCGTGTAGTAGATGCGCCCTTCGAAATCGATTTTTTCATAGCAGCACCGACCGCATCGAGTGCAGACTGACTCCCACTTTTTCGTTTCGGATTTGCTTGATTTACTCATGGCAACAAACTACCTGACGTGAAAAATCCGGTCAATGGCAACAACTTATGGATTTTTTAAGTTGACACAGATGAGTAAAAGGAGGTAGAAATCCCCCTCGTAAACCAGAACCAGTTACTGATAAAGGAGTGCCCCATGCAGTGTCAAACAGTTCTTCCCGGTACAGAATGTACTTTCTGGAGTAAAAACGGTTGCGTATGCGAAGGCGGCAGCTGTCAGAACGTGATTGAAATGTGCGTAGGTTGCGATCATATCGCGGAAGGCACTATCGGTCCGGTCTGTCTGAAGGCCCCTGCCCCGGTCAAGAAATGGTCCGGCGGTCTCTGCAACTTTGCAACTCACAGGAAAGTTGAAGTCAAGATTGAAGACATCAAGGTCAACCCGCTCAAAGCTTCGAAGCGCGCGGGTCGTTAACCACAATTTCGACGACGTAAAATTTAGGGCCGGCAGCCATTTGGTTGCCGGCCTTTTTTTATGTGATAAATTCAGCGTCTAAATTTGCTTAAGGTCTTCTCAGTTCTGGTTCCGTGTCACTCGTCCCGCGTCCCGGCTTCACCATCCTGCGTCCCGGTTTCTTCGCCATCAACCAGCAACGGCAGGCTTTCCATGAGCGCCTCTGTTTCGGTATCAGGGGCCAGCTCGCTGAATTCGCTAAGGGTCGGCAGCGACGAAAGGTCAGGCAGTCCAAAGAGTTCGAGGAACTCCCTGGTCGTACCGTAGATCATCGGCTTGCCGGGAACATCCTTCTTACCCAGGATTCTGACCAGGCGCTTTTCCAGTAAAGTCTTCAACACGCTGCCGGAATCGACACCACGCAGGTATTCTATCTCTGAGCGCGTTACCGGTTGGCGGTAGGCAATAATCGCCAGACTCTCCAGGGCTGGGCGTGAAAACCGGAATGGTCTGCTGCGTCCGAGTTTTCTCAAGTAGTCGGCATATTCCGGACGGGTCCTCAATTGGTAGCCGCCAGCAACTTCCTGCAGGAAGAACCCACGAGGGCGCTCGGCGTAATCCACCTCGAGGGCTTCAATCGCTTCCCTGATATCCGCCAGAGGCACATCCAGCGCTTCGGCCATACGTTCGGCCTTGATCGGCCCGTCGGCAGCAAAGATCAGTGCTTCGGCCAGTGGTATGAGATCATGTATATCCAAGGCTGTCTTCTCCGACCTCAAGCTCTTCGGTTTCGTCAATCGGAACCGACGGGAAGAGCCAGATGGTTCCGTGATGAGTATTTTGCATGAAGCGAACCATGCGCATCTTGACCAGTTCTAGCAAGGCCAGGAAAGTCACGATGACCTCAGAGCGCCTGATGCCATCGCTGAAAAGGTCGAGGAAAGCCACACTCTCCTTGCCCTGAAGTTCGGTCAATATGGCGTTGATGCGATCCGTCACGGAGAGCTGTTCCAGGTTGACTTCGTGAACAAGTTCCTCGGGCTTTTCCTCAAGAACGTCCCTCAATGCGGCGAGCAGATCAAACAGGCCGACGGCAACAAAACCTGTCTCAGCTTCCTCCAACACCTCCGGCTCGGGAGCTGCGCGGGCAAACAGGTCGCGTCCAAGCATAGGACCAGCTTCAAGGGTCTCGGAAACATCCTTGTATTTCTGGTACTCGAGCAATCGTCGGACCAGTTCTGCGCGCGGGTCCTCTTCCTCTTCCTCCGCATCGTCTTCATAGCTCCTGGGTAGCAGCATCTTCGACTTGATATGCAGCAAGGTGGCTGCCATCAACAGAAATTCCCCGGCAATATCGAGATTCAGAGTCTTCATGGCATCGAGGATGCCCAGATACTGCGCGGTAATCGCGGCAATCGGTATATCGGATATATCCATCTCGTTCTTCTTTATGAGATGGAGCAGGAGGTCGAGCGGCCCTTCGAAATTCTCCAGGTGGATATCGTAGCCACTCATAATGATCACCGATAAAAGAGTAGACGCATGGTCTGCTCGACGACGTCCATATGCGGGCCGGCCATCAGTGACACCACATGGTTGACAGCCGGACCGAAAGCCACACTCCAGATTGATGTGCCAAAGATCAGGAATACGATCAGCAACATGCCGAAAGGTTCGACGCGGCGCAGCATCAGGGATTGTTTCTCAGGGAGAATCCCCATCAGTACGCGACCTCCGTCGAGCGGCGGAATCGGTAACAGGTTAAAAAGACAGAGGATAACGTTGATGTAGAGCCCGAATGCCGCCATCAAGCCAACCGGCTTGATGTATGACAACACTTGGCTGGTCTCTGGAAGAGAGGCCGCGACGTAGACGACGACACGCAGCAGCAGCGCACAAAAGAGCGCCAGCATCAGATTTGCCAGTGGGCCGGCCAGGGCAACCCATACCATGTCATTTTTCGGACGGCGGAGATTGTTTGCGTTGACCGGGACCGGCCTGGCCCAACCAAAGCCGAAGACCAGCAGAGCTATGGTGCCGATTGGATCAAGATGCTTGATCGGGTTCAGCGTCAGCCGGCCGAGTAGCCTGGCGGTCGGATCGCCGAGCTTTTCAGCTGAGAACCCGTGCGCGACTTCATGCAGCGTGACGGCCAGCAATGCCGGCACCAGCATGATGGAAATTTTAAGCAGGATATGTTCCATAAGGAAAGGCGTCTACCGATCTATAAAGAGGATGGGTATTTTTAGCAGATGCGCTGTCATGAGTCAATGGGCCATAAACCAGAGAAATCTCATAAGTGTCTGTAATTATGAGGTAATACAATTTGTCTATTTTTTCATTCAGAACCTATAATTTGAACTTTTCACGCCCGTTCATTATACTCACTCGAGACGCGTGATAGAAGGTTTGCTTTCAAGATTTTCCGCATCCCGCATCCCGCGTCCCACGTCCCGAAATCCCCTTCCCATACTTTCGCAACACATACGCCTTCTCATCTGCCAATGTCGCGACACGGTCATCGAGTCGCGCACCGAGCAGGTCATCGAGAATAGTCCGGAATTGAGGTCCTGGGAGGAACCCTAGGTTCTCCAGTTCGTGGCCGGTCAGTATCGGCTGGACAGTCCGCAGGTGCGTTATATAACGTGAAATCCATTGGCGCACCGACTCCTTTTTAGCTCTGGCCATCATCAACAGCAGGACTTCTGTTGACAAAGGCTGGAACCAACGATACAGACTGCTGTTGCGGGGTGGTCGAGTGCCGGGGTTGCGCCGCTCAAGTTGTCTCAAGATGCCGAGGGCCTTACTGCGCTGGTCGATCAAGATGTCACGATAACGTGGCATAATCTGCAGTCGCTCGCAGAGATTCCTTATGCCAGGACGATCCAGGACCGATGTGCAGACGAGGAAATAGCAAAGCCAGCGCTCACACGGTTGGCCGGTGTAAAGCAGATCATACCAGTCCATTGCCCGCCTCGCTTCATCGAAGAACCTGGCATAATCGACCTTCTTCGATAGTGCCGGATGCAAGGTACTGAGGACATTCATCTTGGCAAGCCGGGTTATTGCCGGCAGAGGCCGACGCTCATTTAATATCAGGTAAAGTTCCGTGAAAATGCGCTTGCCACTGACTTTGTCTAGCAGGCCAAGCCTCACGGCACTGGTCAGAAGATGCTCCGTCTGTTTGCCAATCTGGAAACCGAGACGCTGCTCGAAGCGGACCGCTCGAAATACCCGGGTCGGATCTTCGACAAAGCTGAGATTGTGCAACACGCGGATTGCCTTGTCGTCGATATCACGCTGACCACCATAGTAATCGAGCAACTCACCATAGGCTTCCTGGTTCAAGCTGATCGCCAGGGTGTTGATGGTGAAATCCCGCCGGCTCAGGTCCATCTTGACCGAAGAATGCTCAATATCCGGCAAAGCACCGGGTTTCAAGTAGTACTCCATACGTGCCGATGCAATATCAACCTTGAAATCATCCGGATAGATGAGAACCGCGGTACCGAACTTGCGATGACAGCGGACCCTGCACCCGTGATCACCGGAAAAACGTTCGGCGAAAGCCACGCCATCTCCCTCAACGACAATATCAACATCAAGGTTTTCCTTGTTGAGCAGCATGTCCCGCACGAAGCCGCCGACAACAAACACCGCCACATTGAGCTCGTCGCCAATTTTGCCAAGTTGGGCGAGAATATCCTGAATCCGCGGGGGCAGGCGATTCCGTATCAGACGCTGGATCTGGCCCGACTTGTAGCTGCGTCCGCCCCTGCTGACCAGGCTGCGCTCTCCGGAACGTGGCGGTGTGCCAGCGCTGCTGGCCAGGTGACGCAGCAGATCGGTACGGGTCACTGCACCGACAAGTTTGCCCCCATCAACGACCGGAACGAAACGCTGATTGCTCTCGACGATCATCGACTTGAGGACGGCCACGGTCGTCTGGGGCGTGACCTGGTGGAAATCACTGGTCATGATCTCACCGACCGGCTGTTTCTGCAGACCGTGATAGACGGCCTTGTCGACCAGCTGCCGGGAGATAATCCCGACCACTTCCTGCTTGTTGACGACCGGCACCGTATTGATATTGAGTCGAGAAAGCACCTGGTGAGCGTCGGCAACCGTTTGATCGATCGTAACGGTCTTGACCGGCGTCGACATGAGGTGCAGAGCCTCCCATTGCGGCTGAACATGTTCCTGCAGAACCGTCGGCAACCGCTCAAGGACCTGGACCAGGGTCATATCGCGCACCGCACATGACGCAGCCGATGCGTGACCGCCACCGCCAAACTCGCTCATGATGTCACCGGCATGAACCTCCTTGAGCCGGGAACGGGCGACGATGAAGACCCGGCTTTCCATACGGATTATGATGAACAGGACATCAAGGTTTTCCATGTCCTTGAGCTTGTGGGCCAGCGTGGCGATATCACCGACAAAATGGTCAACTGTAGCATGGGCGATAGCGATGTTGATGCCATGGATATTGAGGATGGTCCGGCTCGCGATCAGGTCGTTGAGCAGACGGACCTGTTCCGGGGTCAGCTCCTGGACGATCAGGTCGGCGACGATATTCAGGTTGGCTCCGTGCTCCAGAAGATAGGAAGCAGCTTGATAATCCCTGACCGTAGTCGTATGAAAGGTCAGGCTGCCGGTATCTTCGTAGAGGCCGAGCATCATCATGGTCGCTTCATCAGCAGAGACCTTGACCTGCTTCTGCATGAAGATGTGAGTCAAGACCGTGACGGTTGAACCGACCGGCTCGACAACCTCTAAAGAGCCTTTGAGGCTACCCTTCTTGACTGTGTGATGATCGTAGATATGGATATCGACACCGGGACGTTTGGCCACATCGGCGAAGGGGCCGATCCGGGAGGCCTGGCGGACATCGACCAAAATCAGGCGGGTTACGGCATCAAGGTCTATATCGCGAACCCTTTTGAAGCCGAAGGCATACTGGGCGCTGTTGAGGAAGAATTCGCGCAGGCTGCGCTCCTGGCCACCGGGAAAGACCATCTCGGCACCGGGATACAATCGCCTGGCAGCAATCATCGACCCGAGGCAGTCAAAATCGGCGTTGATGTGGGTCGTGATGACGTCCATGGAAACCCTGCGGCTAGGTGTTGGGAACTGGGAGCTGATTAAGGTAACTTTACCATAGTATGTTTCCAGCCCCCAGCCCCAAGATTCCAGCCACGGCCTTTAAAGCCTGAGGCTGCCAATCAGTTCGTGGATATCCTTGATCCCTTCGTCTATACAGAATTCCTCGATCCCGTCGATAATCGTCTGTATGACCGACGGATCAACGAAATTGGCGGTACCGACCTGGACGGCCTTGGCGCCGACGATCAGGAATTCGAGAGCGTCCATGGGACGGGAGATGCCGCCGATGCCGATGACCGGGACCGAAACGGTCTGCACGACCTGGTGCACCATGCGCACGGCAATCGGGCGGATCGCCGGGCCCGAGAGACCGCCGGTACGGTTGGCTATTCTCGGCTTACGAGTGTGGATATCCACCGACATGCCGGTGATCGTGTTGATGCAGGAGATCGCGTCCGCGCCGGCCTCTTCCACCGCTCGTGCGACAACCGTAATATCCGTGACATTCGGTGTCAGCTTGACGATCAGCGGCTTTTGCAAGTGTTTGCGCACCAGCGCGACAACTTCGCTGGCAGCCTTGGGGTCGGTACCGAAAACGATGCCGCCCTGCTTGACATTCGGGCAGGAGATATTCAGTTCTCCTGCGGCAATTTCCGGTATATCATTCAGGCGCTTTGCAACTTCGCCATACTCTTCCAAGCTGTTGCCGAAAAAGTTGGCGATGACCGGGGTGTTGAGGGTCCGGAGGAAGGGCATCTTGTGCTGGATGAACGCCTCGATGCCGACATTCTGCAAGCCGATGGCGTTGAGCATGCCACTGATCGTCTCGGCGATCCGCGGTGTCGGGTTGCCTGCCTTCGGTTTCAGGGACAAGCCCTTGGTGACAATCGCACCGATCTTTTCCAGGTCCAGAAATGGCGCGTATTCTTCACCATAGCCAAAGGTACCGGAAGCCGGCATGACCGGGTTGCGCAACTTGATGCCGGCGATCTCAACCGCCATGCTGGGTTTTTTGACTGTTGTCCTGGTCGTTTCACTCATCACTCACACCCCCCGCAGCCATGACTCTGTGCCAGGGCATTCCAGTCGAGATACTGGGCTTTGAAAACCGGCCCGACCTTACATGTGCAGAGGTAACTCGGTCGCTCCTCGGTATGCCCTGCCCCTTTGACCACACAGCCGAGGCAGGCGCCAACTCCACACGCCATCGACTCTTCAAGGGAGACCTGCAAAGGCGTCTTGTTGGCTACGCATATATCACGCACGGCGCAGAGCATCGGCATCGGTCCGCAGGCAAAGACTTCAGCCTTGGGGAACTTCTGCAGCTTGCGCTCCAGGACCTTGGTCACCACCCCCTCTTCGCCAAGGCTGCCATCGTCGGTGGAGACATAGGTTTCAACACCGAGACGTTCGAATTCGGTTACCGCAAAGATATCGTCGCGCGTGCGGCCGCCCATCAGCAGACGGACATTGCAGCCTTTTTCAATCAATTCTCCAGCAAGCATGTAGAGGGGGACCAGGCCGATCCCGCCACCGACAAGAATCCTCTCGCCATCGCATGAAGGCGCGTCGAAACCGTTGCCGAGCGGGCCAAGCAGCTCCACCTTGTCTCCTTCGTGCAACTCCGCCATGATCGTCGTTCCCCGGCCGACGACTTTATAGACGATCTCGACAAACTCCTTGGGTGGCAGCCCATCACAGTCCGCCGGCAGGGAACCGGTGCGAAAGATGCCGAACGGTCGACGCAACAGCGGCGGCAGCGAGCGCTGCACGCGGAACATGACGAACTGCCCTGAATGGGCCGTCTCGCTGAAACCAGGCGCCAGAATCCGCATCCGGTAGTAACCGGGCGAGATCTCCTGGTTGGATATGATCTTGGTCCTGTAATTCTTCATCCGTGATATCTCTCCTGATCGGGACGCTGCCTTATTCGATCGCAGTATCCAGCTGGTATGTCATTAAGCAGGCGTCTTCACCGTCCGGGTAGTAAGCGGTTCGCCTGCCCGTGGCAACGAAGCCGAATCGTTGATAAAGCGCAATCGCCGGCGCATTGCCGGTGCGTACTTCCAGGCAGACCGAACTCAAGCCAGACCTGCGACTGCGTGCAATGGCATGCTGAAGCAGTCGGGCGGCAATCCCGCGACGGCGCATGCTTGGCAAGGTCGCCAGGTTCTGGATCTGCAATTCCCCGGCGATCAGCCAGGAACACAGGAAACCGGCGAGGACATCCCGGCACCAGTACAGGTCAATCTTCGCCACCGGGTTGACTAATTCGTCAGCAAAGTGCTGAATGCTCCACGAATCGCGCTGACTGGCAGATTCAAGCTGGCAGACAGCAGACAGGTCACCCCGGTTCATCGGTGCGATCCTGTGACCGTCGGGCAAATCAATGAGTTGATCATAGTGCTGCAAGGTTTTGCTTTCCACATCAGCCTGAATGTCAAAAGGTGATTCATAATAGGATACCGTTACCGGCCTGTAAAGAGTTGAAATCAATCCTCTCAAGGTTCACTCCAGGTCGCAGATTACAGTTCTTTTAGTGCTTTGCGATTGACAACCTGCAGGGGGGTGATTTATTTAATAGCGCTACCCTTTGCACACAAGGAGGCCAGTCGTGTCTGATCGTTCAAGCATGACCTATAAAGGCGCCGGCGTCGATATCGAAGCCGGCAACCGTTTCGTCGATATGATCAAGCCTCTGGTCAAGTCGACCAACCGCCCAGAAGTGCTTACCGATATCGGTGGTTTTGGCGGTTTGTTCTCTCTGAACAAGGACAAATACCACTCACCGGTGCTTGTTTCATCGACTGATGGGGTCGGCACGAAACTGAAGCTTGCATTCCAGCTTGACCGACACAACACTGTGGGCATAGATCTGGTTGCCATGTGTGTCAATGATGTCATCGTCCAGGGTGCCGAACCGCTGTTTTTCCTCGACTACCTGGCAACCGGCATGCTCGCACCGGAAAAAGCCGCTGAGATCGTCGAGGGGATTGCAGAAGGTTGCCGACAGGCAGGTTGTGCGCTGGTCGGTGGTGAAACAGCCGAACTGCCCGGTTTCTATAATGACGGCGAATACGACCTTGCCGGATTCACGGTCGGTGTGGTTGACCGCGATGCCATCATCGACGGTTCCTCGATCCAGGTTGGTGAAGTGCTGATCGGCATCGCTTCAAACGGTTTGCACTCGAACGGTTATTCACTGGCCCGCAGGATTATCAGCGAACGACTGGAGGGCGGCCTTGAAACCGTACTGCCTGAGCTTGGCGAATCCCTCGGCGACGCGTTGCTGCGTCCAACCAGAATTTATGTCAAATCGATTCTCAACCTGCTGCGCGACTTCACGATTCAGGGCATGGCTCACATCACCGGCGGCGGTTTGCTGGAGAATGTTCCAAGAATTTTACCGCGTCACTGCAAGGCGGTCATCCGTAAGGACGCCTGGCCGAAACCGCCGCTTTTCGAGATTTTGCGTGAAGCTGGCAATCTCGAGGAGAAAGAGCTGTTTCGCACGTTCAATTACGGCATCGGCATGGTCCTGGTGGTACACAAGGACGATGCAGATGACATCCTGTCGCGCCTGTACGGCCTGGATGAGAAAGCCTACCTGATCGGTGAGATTGCCGCATGCGACGACGCGAGCGAGCAGGTTGAACTTGTTTAACAACAAGCTCTGAGCTTTACACTGCAAGAATGATTAGACCTTCCGGAGTCATTCCATGTCCAAAAAATTACGCATAGGGGTACTCGCCTCGGGTGGCGGGACCAATCTGCAGTCGATCATTGACCGGTGCCAGGATGACAGCCTCGATGCCGAGATTGCCGTTGTCATCTGCAATAACCCGGGTGCCGGCGCACTGGAACGCGCTGCACAGGCCGGGATTGCCAACCGATGCATCAACCATCGTGACTTTTCCAGTCGCGGGGACTTCGATACCGCCGTCGTCAGTGCCTTGCAGGAATCCGGTGTCGAGCTTGTCGTTTTGGCCGGCTTCATGCGCATCATCACCCAGACATTCATCGACGCGTTTCCCGATCGCGTGATTAACATCCACCCCGCTCTGCTGCCTTCTTTTCCCGGTCTGCACGTCCAGCAACAGGCGATTGATTACGGTGCCCGCTTTTCCGGTTGCACTGTACATTTTGTCGACGGCGGTGTTGATACCGGCCCGATTCTCATCCAGGCGGTCGTACCGGTTCTCCAGGATGATACGGCGGAGACACTGGCCGCCCGCATCCTTGAACAGGAGCATAGAATCTATCCCCGGGCAATTCAGCTGATTGCTGAAAACCGGGTACACATCAATGGCCGACAGGTCTCCATTGACCCGGCCTGCCCAGCCAGTCGATCTGCAATTGTCAACCCGGCCCTGGAGGATTGACGATGAGCCGGGAATCTGCCAATGGCCACAAGGAGCCGATTCTGGTCAGCGCCTGCCTGCTCGGCCTGGCGACCCGTTACGACGGTAAAACCAAACGTTCCAAAGCCGTTATGGAATACCTGCAGGGAGAAAACCTGCTGCCGATACCGATCTGCCCGGAACAGCTCGCAGGCATGCCTACGCCACGCGAGAAAACCTTCTTCAAGTCCGGTAACGGACTCGATGTTCTCGCCGGTGAAGGACATGTTGTCTCTGAGTCCGGTGAATCGATGAACGACATCTTCTGTCGTGGCGCATCGATGGTCCTGCAGATCGGCCACTTGAGTAATTGTCGTCGTGCCTTACTCAAAGAGCGCAGTCCTTCCTGCGGCGTGCACCTGATTTATCGCGGCGAGGCCAGGGTGCCCGGCACTGGGGTCACCACGGCGCTACTGATCGAGGAAGGCTTCGAGGTTGTCTCGGAAGAGGATTTGTAAACCAGCAGACAGCAAGGCCGCAGCAACTCATTCCCCGGAATTAGCATTCATGATCGACGAACTTGCCCACCCATCTTTCGGCAGCAAGAGAATTCCGGCTGGTGGGAACTTGATTCCGCAAGGGCACCAACCATGAGCAAACATTATGATATCGCTATCGTCGGCAGTTCCCTGGCGGCACAGATCGCCGCCGCCCTGTTGGTCAAACAGGGCGGCAGGGTCCTGTTCCTGAGCGAGACCGGGATGCAGGCCCCGACATGGTTTCATTCTTCTCTTTTCCTGGAAAAAATCCTCGGCGTACTGGGCGGCCGCTCCTGCTTTATGGCCCAGCGACCGATCCAGATCGTTTCCGAGCACTCGAGGTTGACCGTTAGCAACGACATCTCCCTTGAAAAGGAGTTGCAGCGGGAGTTTGGGACCTCCGGACCCGCCATCAGCGACTGGTTGGCGGGGCTCCAGGAGCAGGGACAGCGATTGGAAGAACTGTTCTGGGAGAACGGCGGCCTACCTTGGCCATCGTTCAAGGCAAAGACGCGTTTTAAACTGCTCTGCGTGCGCTACAGAGTGAATCAGTCTGTGCTGGAACAACCGATCGCGGATCAGCTATCAGGCTTCGCGGACCTGCCGAGAGCATTCCTGACCGATCTGTTGCAGGGGCTTGCGTTGACCCCGGTCGGCAACCTGTCTACGGCCCGTGCCGCAATTTTGTGGGCACAGGCCCAAAGACCTGAGAACGTCAGGGGAGCCGAGTTCAGCAAGACGCTGGAGAAGCGTTTCGACCAGTTTCAAGGGACAAGGGCCCCGTTGGAGAATTTGAAGCCCTTCGAATTCGACGGCTCGCGATGGACAGGCGGGCAGCTCGTATCGGGCGGCCGGTTCAGCGCCGACAACTTCCTCATCGGCGACCGGCGACTGGCCGGGTTGTTCGAGGCCGGTGAGCCGGTGCAGGTTCCCTCTTTCCCTGTTCGCGCCGCATGGCAAACCGACAATCTTGCCGGGCAATTATCCAAACTGCTGAGGACGCGGTTGATCTGCGGAGGCCGCCTGCCATTACGGATGGCCATTGAACAGGCCGACGAACAGTTGCGTGGGCTGGTCCACAGCACCGAAGATGCAACGGCTGATGAGATCATAAGACAGCTCGAGCCTGTCCTACCCTTTGCCGAATACCGACTCGATGCATTAGGCCGCGCACAGAATCCAACGCCGCAAGTGACGCGTCAAGAAACCAAGCTGTTGGCAGGCCTTCCGTTGCGGGCCGGCAAGAACCTGTACTGGGCGGACAATACCGTCC
>JAFDBW010000060.1 GCA_019313105.1 Deltaproteobacteria bacterium
ATCCAGCAGGATCAGTTTTCCATCGGGGCTGACCAGGAGATTGCCGGGGTGAGGATCGGCATGGAAGAAACCCTTGACCAACATCTGCTCGGTATAAAATAAAACAAGCTGCTGCATCAGCTCGGTGAACGTGACATTCAGCTTTTTTATCGAGGCAACATCATCGATCCGAAGACCTTCTTCAAAGCTCATCACCAGAGCATTGTCGGAGCAGTAGTCTTTATATGGGACAGGAAAGCGCACCCCCGAGGCTGCATACACCTGGCGGAAATGCTCCAGGTTGGCCAACTCCTGATGCATGCTCACTTCCTGAAGAATCACACGGGAGAAAGCCTTCAATACCGATTCGATGGAGTGCCTGGTTTGATCTGTAAACAGCGGCCTGAAGATTCTCAAAAACAGGTTCAGAAGCAGGATATCAATGCGCACCTTGAACTGAATATTTTCACGCAACAGTTTAACCGCAACAACCGCTTTGGTCTCGCGCAGTCGGGCTTTGTGCACCTGACCGATGGAAGCGCTGGCCAAGGGCTGATGATCGAAGTCGACAAACACATTGGGATCTGGAAAAGCACGACTGAAAGACCGCAGGCGGTGATTATCGCTCATCGGCGGCATCTTATCATGCAGTTGTCGAAGCGCCTGTAGGTAGACCTGGTCGAAAAAATCTGCACGGGTTGCCAACACCTGGGCCAGTTTGATGAAACTGGCACCGAGTGAACGGATGTTTTCAACCAATTCAGCCGGATTCAAAGGACGCCACAACAACCAGCGACGGCGTCGTCGAAAGAGCAGGAACACCGTTACCAGAAAACGAAAGATCAAGTAACTGCGCTGTGGTCGGCAAAGATATAGAAAAAGAAAGAGTTTGCGGATCACATCACTTGTCCAACTCTTGTTTTAACTTTCCCAGGTCATCCTTGGTTGCCAGGTTTAGCTCATCGACAAGCTCTTTGAGGACGTCTTTGAGCATGCCCTTGAACTGATCTTTCTCTTTTTCGCCACGTTTAGCCATATCATCGAAGAATGTCCGCGCATTTTCTTCATTTTTTTCCAGACAGGCCTTGACCTCATCGTTGCTGGTTTCGAGTTTTTCTTTAACCGCTAACGCACCGCCGAGGGCAGCGTAAAATAGTTGCTCAAGCTTCTTGTCCATCAGTTAACTCCTAATTTTGAGAGGATATTCTTTTTTTGCTTGAAATATTATAATGTTTATATTATTCAAATATATATGGATTTGTCTAGGACAAAAATAACAATTAAGCAACTCAGCCAAGAAATCGGTATCGGAGTAGATACACTGCGAGTCTGGGAACGTCGATACGGATTTCCGCTGCCCCATCGTGATAGGCGCGGGCACCGCAGTTATACAACGAAACATCTCGAAGAGCTGCGAGTCGTCAAGAAACTGCAAATTTTCGGACAACGGCCGAGTGCGATTTTTTCTCTTTCTCCCACAGAGAGGCACGTACTGCTTGAAGAGTTGTTGAATACACAGCGTCCTGAGAACAAAAGCCTGGAGCATCTGGTCTTCGGCATGAGCCCACAGCAGATCGTTGTCGAACTGGCTGAGCAGAAGAAACGGCTCGGCCTGGCGGAGTTTGTAAAACAGACGGTGGTTCCTTTGCTGCAGCTGATCGACCACGGTTGGTCGTCCGGTCGTTTGAGCATCGCCCGCGAACATCTGATTTCAGATCAGCTGACAGCCCTCCTGAAAGCCGAGCTTTCGGCCGCGGCATGCCCTGTCCGTCCTCAGGTTCTGTTTCTGACCCTGCCCGGAGAGCGCCACAAGCTCGGTCTGCTGCTCGCTGCAGTGCAGTTCCAGCAGGCCGGTGTCCAGAGTCTCTTGCTTAACGAAGAACTGCCGCTGTCAGAAATTCCCGGGCTGGTTGCAGAACTGGCAGTGGAAGGAGTCGCTCTGTCCTTCAGCAGCCACTATCCGTCGCGGCAAGCCAAGCATGACCTCCGGAGCCTACGCAAGAGCCTTAACCCGGCCATCACAATCATCGCGGGCGGGCAGGCTGTTCAGCAGCTTCCCACCATGCCGAAACTCTTGGTCTGCTCCGACCTGCAACAAATTCCAAAGTTGGTCAAACGTTACTTCAAAAAAAACGCAATGGGTATCTGCTGAAAGAGAAGGCTAAACGATGGATTCATTGACACAATTAACACTTGGCGCGGCGGTTGGAGAAGCGGTGCTCGGACGCAAAGTCGGGCGCAAGGCTGCTCTCTGGGGAGCGGTCTGTGGCACCTTGCCCGATCTGGACGTCTTCGTTCCGTTTGGCGATCCGGTCAAAGACTTTACCTACCATCGCAGTTTCAGCCACTCGATCTTCATCCTTACGCTGCTCACTCCGCTAATTGTCTGGTTGATTCTCAAGTTGCACCCGAATTCTCAGCACGCCAGGACCGGCTGGAGTTGGCTGGTCTGGCTTTGCTTGATCACTCATATCCTGCTCGATTGTTTTACCGTCTATGGTACGCAGATTTTCTGGCCGTTCTGGAATAATCCGGTGGGCTGGGGCTCGGTTTTTATCATTGACCCTTTCTATACCGTACCCCTGCTGATCGGAGTTTTGTGTGCGCTGATGATGAGCCGCAACCACCCCCGGGGAGTACTGCTCAACACAGCCGGGCTGACCTTCAGCACTCTTTACCTGGTCTGGAGTGTCGGTGCGCAAAGCTATGTAACCAGGGCCGTGGAAAAATCTTTCGCCGCGCAGATGATTTCCTACGAAAACCTACTGGTCAGTGCCGGCCCATTTAACACCATGCTATGGCGCATCGTCGCCACCAAATCGAATGGCGACTATTATGAGGGCTACTATTCGTTGCTTGACGGCTCCGAGAAGGTAACCTTGACGCACCATGAGAGTGATCCGGAGCTGTTGGACGGTCTCGAACAACACGGTCAGGTGGTCCGATTGCGCTGGTTCACCAAGGGATTTTACAAAGTCTGGCAGAACGAGGATGCGGTGGTTATGACCGATTTGCGCATGGGCGCTGAGCCGAGCTATGTGTTCTCTTTTGTTGTTGGACACCTTGCTCCCGAGCGGGCAGTAATTCCTGCCCGCCGGCTTGCCCCTGAGAGGGACTTCGGCCAGCTGAAAAAAGCCTGGTGCCGGATCTGGTCGGAAAACATTCGCTCTTGTAGTTGAATTACGTTTTCAGACTCTCCTTAAAAGCAGATGATTCTTATCGATCAATAGCCTCCTCTTCCCCCGCAGGCCCCGAGGCTCTTGAGAGCCTTTCCGTTTGTGGACGATTGCAACGGTCGTCATGTTTTTACTTTTTTCCCTTCTAGGGCACACTGCTAGGGATGCCCCCTGTAACGGTTCGGCTTATTAAGCTCCGAAGTTATTGATGGCTCAGAAAACCGGCAAAGCAGATGCCCTCCGCAAGGCAGGCGCTTTTGCATCCTTTTGTTACCGGACAAAAGTATCGCATCTGGGGTATGGACCCGCCGGTTATGTTTTTGATTTTTAGTCAAATTCGTATCAGATGTAAGTCGCATGATTCTAAATAGCTACCAGTGGCATATCCACTCATCATCCGCTATACTGCATGCCTGCGACTGTAAAGACTGCTTACCGACATTCAATCGATATCCATACCTCCAAAGGAGCACACCCATGCCCGATTCAATCCTGCTGCTGGAAAAAGACGCCGCCATCGCAACGATCACCTTCAACAATCCCAAAGCCCTCAACGCCCTGACCCTGGAGATATTCGAGGGCCTGGAGACGCTGTTCGATGACTTGGAAAGCGATACCGAGGTCCGCGTGATCATTTTGACCGGTGCCGGTGACAAGGCGTTTGTCGCCGGTGGCGACATCAGCCACCTGGCAAGTCTTGACGCCGATGGCGCTCGGCAATTCGCCCTGTTGGCGCAGCGTGTCATCGACCGGATAGAGACGTTTCCCAAGCCGGTGATTGCCGCGATCAACGGCTACTGCCTGGGTGGTGGCAACGAACTTGCCATGGGCTGCGACCTGCGGATTGCCGCCGACTCGGCAAAGTTCGGTCAGCCAGAGGTCAAGCTCGGCATCATCCCGGGCTTTTCCGGTACCCAGCGCTTGTCCAGGCTGATCGGCAAGGGTCGGGCCAAGGAGATGATCTTTACCGGCGAGATGATCGATGCCGATCAAGCCTGCCGGATCGGCCTGGTCAACCGGGTCGTCGCCAAGGATTGCTTGATGGAGGAAGCAAAATCTCTGGCAATGAAGATGTGCGACAAGAGCGCTTCGGCGATCAGTCTGTCCAAGGATGCGATCGACAACGGCCTGGAGATGGATTTCGCTCGCGCTGCACGTTACGAGGCGGACCTGTTTGCACTCAGCTTTACGACCGCGGATTGCAAGGAGGGAATCAGCGCCTTTCTGGAGAAGCGGCCGGCGAAATTCTGAGATAACTCTGCATCGAAATATCGTCTTGCTTTGCTGGTTCTTAACTTAAAGGCTGCGCGGTTGGTTTGGTCATCGCGTGGACAAAACATTGTAAAATGGCGGTATCCTGAGAACGAGAAGTCCGATGAAGATAACCCGCTTCCGTATCCGCTACGCTGTCATGATCGCTGTGCCATTGGGTGTCCTGTTTGCCTGGTTCCTGGTGTACCCCTATCTGGCGCAGACCAACGTCTCGACAATTGCCAGCCCGCTAGGCGTCAGCTCGATTCAGGTCCCACCCGGGTTTCAGGTCGAGCTTTTCGCGACCGGCCTGAATGGTCCGAGGTCTATAAATTTTGGCCCCGATGGATCGTTGTATGTCGCAGAGCGGGGCGCCAACCGCATCGTTGCCCTCGCCGATCGCGATCATGACGGCAGTTCTGACCTGCAGTCGGTGTTTGCTGACGAATTGCCACGGCCGCACAGTCTGGTCTACCACAAGGAGAACTGGTATGTCGGTGTCCCCGACGGGGTCATGCGGCTGACTGACGCCGACGGCGACGGGATTGCCGAACAGCGCCAGGTCTTGATTGATGATTATCCCACCGGCGGTCACAGCACCCGCACGGTCGAGTTCCTGCCGGATGGGCGCATGGTTGTCTCGATTGGCTCGAGCTGCAATGTTTGAGACGAGAAGGATCCCCGGCGCGCTACCGTGGTGGTTTACGACGGGCCCCGGGCGACTGGCGAAAGAGTCTTTGCCAGGGGGTTGCGAAACGCCGTCGGGTTGGCTGTCCATCCCGCTACCGGGGAACTCTGGGCAACCAACAACGGTCGTGACATGCTCGGTGACGGACTGCCCCCTGAGGCCCTCTACATCGTCCGGGACGGCCTCGATTACGGCTGGCCGCGCTGCCATAACGCCACTATTGAGGACCCTGATTTCGGCGGTCCGGGCTCTTGCGTTGATGTCGCTGCGCCGGTGGTCAACATGCAGGCTCATTCGGCGTCGCTCGGACTGGTCTTCTACACCGGCAAGACTTTTCCTGAAGAATACCGGGGCGACCTGTTCATCGCTTTCCACGGTTCCTGGAACCGCAGCGTGTCGACCGGCTACAAGATTGTCCGGCTGCAACTGGACGGCAGCCGGCCGAAGGGTCCGGTTGAGGATTTCGCCACGGGCTGGCTCAACGAACAGGAACAGTCAGCATCAGGCCGCCCTGTCGGTCTGGCGGTCGGGCCGGAGGTTGCACTGTATGTGAGCGATGACAAGGCGGGGATGATCTACCGGATCAGCTACAAGGGTGGGAACTGAATATCTGCAACAAACAAGGGCCGATCACCTATGACCCGCTCCACTTCATCTGTAAGTATTCTCCTATAAACCCAACGGGCTTTTGAGAACCCGTTGCAGTAATACTTATAAAAAACACCAATCCAGAAAATCCGGATGGGGTATGATTTTGTCGGTAATGGTAAATTATAGCCACCCTAACGGCATGATGTCTTTTTATTATGGATTGAAAGGAATAATGTTCGCGCTTCCCTTCTCAATGGTTCGTTGATATTGAACCGCCGGTTTACCAAAGGCCATAGCATAGCCGATCAAATGGTCCTCAGGAATATGAAGCCTGGTCCGCAATTCGGGGACCAAGTCGTTGATCGTCCACTTGACCAAGCCATTCCAGACGGTGCCAATATCCAGCGACTGTGCAAACAACTCGAAATATGAAAGTGCTATGAGGCAGTCAGGTAATGGTGAAGGTCCCCCACTCGGAGCTGAGGCGACAACCAGATGAGGTGCACCACGAAACAGGACATCCACGCCTTTCTCTTTCCAGGCTCGCACGAAACCGGTAAAAAATGCTTTGTCCTTAGGCAACTGACCACGTGCAATGAGTTCCTCAAGCCCTCTATAAGCTTCATCCCGTAAAACAGCGAGGTTGTCCTTGTCATCAATCACAAAGAAATGCACCTGACGCATGTTGACCCCAGTCGGCGCTTGCCAGGCAACATCGAGCGTACGTTTTATTAATTCTGGATCGAGGTTTTCATCTAGATAATGACGTACTGATCTCCGCCCCTTAATGAGAGTCTCCATTTGATATGGATCAGGGAAATTTCCCTTTATAGAGCGACTCCGGTTTGGACTCTTGCCTAATATCGATAAAGCTGCTGTCGGGCAAATTGCCAGGCAATGTTGACATTTGATGCAGTTGCTTTCCTTGTCAGCCCCGATACGGGGATATCCGGTTTTCAGATCGATAATATTGACTGGACAGTCTTTGGCACAAAGACCACATTGTACGCATATTTCACGCCTGACTTCAAACTTTAGCATCCACCGACTCCATACGTGTTTTGGACAATGATACAATCTTTCAAAACATATCCAAACTCAATTACGTAGCAATGAATCACAAAGAAAGAACATCAAGGAGCAATCCCTGGTGGCGATCATTTTTATTTTAACGAATGTTCTCTATCCCGCTTTCAGTTAGGAACAGTTTTTCCTCTCAAAAATCTTGATGTTGTCACATTGTTGCACTTTAAATCAGTTATTCACCAAGAGGAAGTTTTCAATGATAAAAGCTAACTTTCTGTTTGTCTTCAGATGTGTTTAATCTCTATTGCGTGCTGTTATCCTGACAATTTGTTGACAGATTGATGCGTTCAACCTACGAGACTTGGTAAGTTTGTAGTGAGAAAATTTTTGTGATTCGCCATTGTGATGTCGATGACCCAAATATTGTCATGCTGTTGACTTTGTCGACTGGCACTCTACACTTTAATCTAAACATAAAAACGGATTTTTGTTGAAACGATCAGGAGATAACTCTGGCCAAGCGTAAAGATCGTAACCATGACATTGGTAAAAATATTGTGTTGAGGAACATAAGTCTTTACTTGGCCGTGATATAATCTATCCCCCAAACATGTATTTCGTCTGCTGTTATCACCATCTAAAGACGTTGGTCTTGCCCTCGACGACCATTTTGTCAGTCGAGTCGGTCGCAAGGAGGTTCTATGAAGCCGTTTCGAATGAATAAACACAACAAGCTTGTATTCCCCTCGAGCATTTTTGTCGAACTCGATTTTTCGATCATCGTCGATCTAAACCAGTTGAAGGCTATCATCAAACGGGACTTCGAAGTCAAGGCCCCGACCGGCACAGAAATCGCCGAACGGGCCGACGCGGGGGAATATGCCACACGCTACGACCTGCTGCGCGACCTCGGCCTGCACCTGTTCTGGGCCAACCGTTTTGCCCTGGCCATGTATGAAAAGCGCCCGACCCGCTGGCGCGATGTCCCGCGAAGCCGCAACGATGTCTTTGTGCCGCTGTTGCAGCCCAGGGAGAATCGTGAAGCGAAGTCCGCCAGCGTTCTGAATGCCTACGGCAAACTGTCGGCCAAATGGGACCAGCCGGCTGAAGACGATCTGTTCGGTATCCTTTTCGACTGCTTCTCCAACAAGCTCTATCGCGCGTCGGAGTTGCCGCCGATCAAGGCGACCATTGCCGAGGCGCTCACCACGGCCGAGGCCAGGACCACCGTCCTCGGCGACTTCAACCCCGACCACCGACACTACAGCGTCGATGAGATCCTCGACGTCACCGAGGAGCAGCCCGAGCTCGAAGCATTGCGGCGCTGGGCAATGGTGCTGCACAATCAGCATCCCTGGGATCGCAGCCGGGCCCGGCTGAAGTCGTTTGCCGAGATGCACGACGACGACGTCGTGGTGCTCTTTTACCCGAAAAACCGCCACGTGCTGGACTTCATCAACCGGGTCAAGAGCGGCATCAGCAGCGTCATGCAGGCGCCGGCACCGACACCGGCCGTCGAACCGATAAGGCCGCTGCCGCCGATGGTGGTTGGCAGCGCTGTGAAGGTCCAGCCGAAGATCGAGTCGCTGGCGATCCGCAAGGGGGAGGTCATCTGCAGCAACATCGACGTGGTGCGCAACTCGCCCCCCACCTGGTCGCCGATGGGCGCCGAGGAGATCGCCGAGAAGACCGGCATCGAGCGGCGCCGCTATACGGCCCAGCCGCTCGAGAACATCGCTCTCGAGGCCGCTCGGGCGGCCATGGCCCATGCCGGCCGCGGCCCCGAAGAGATCGGCGCACTGCTGTTCTGCACCTGCACCTCGGAGCGGTTAATCCCATCGACTGCCACCTGGCTCTCGGGTCAGCTCGGCATCATGCAGACCCATTGCTCAGCCGACATTGTCGCCGCCTGCGCCGGTTTCCCCTACGGCATAGCCGAGGCGATCCGCCAGCTGCAGGAGGTCGAACGTCCGGTGCTGCTGGTCCTGGCCGAAAAGTTCTCCGACAAGATCGGCAACGCGCGCCCCTCGCGGATGATCTTCGGCGACGGCGCCGCCGCCATGGTGATCGCGCCGTCCGATGGCGCCCGGGATGTCGAGGTGGTGCAGACCTATGCCAGCGGACCCTTCAGCCAGGTCAACTCGATCATCTGGCCCAACCATGACTTCGACAACGACATCACCGTCTATGGCCCCGAGGTCAAGGCCCTGGTCAAGCGCTACCTGAACCAGATGATCGGTGAGCTGACCGAACTCAAAGGGCTCAAGGGGGACGGTAAACTGATCAACGATATCGACGTGATTGTGCCGCACCAGGCCAACAAAAACATGATCATCGATATCGCCGTGCCCCAGGGCATTGCCGCCGAAGACATCTACTTCAATATCACCGAAGTCGGCAATGCCTCCGCGGCGAGCATCCCGATCGCCCTGGCCGATGCCGTCTACGAGGGAGCGGTCAGCAAACGCTCGCTGGTCTTCGCGCCGGGCTTCGGCGCCGGCGCCGTGGGGGGCTATGTAGTGTTGTCGCTGGAGCCGTCGATGGTGGCACCGGAGCTTGTCACCAATCTTGCGATGGGGCCGAAATCTACTGCGGCACACTCCTCGTTGAACGATATCAAGGAGGCGTTTCATGGGTAAGTTCTCGATTCCGAACCCTGACGAATCGTTTCTTTTGCGCCTGCTGAATCTTCCCGAACTGCTCGCCGACACGGCCTGGCTCGATCGGATGATTGCAGAGCGCTCGCAGATCGGCGACGATCACGCCGGCATCGCCCTGCTCGTCGCCGCAGCCCAGGCCTATCGTGCGGCCGCGGTTTACGCTCGTAGCTCGTTCTTTGCCGCGGCCGGTCGCGGCCGGCCGCGGGCGACCCACGAGTCGCTGGTGACGGTCGATTGCCGGCTGGGAGGTGAAAAGTATCGCCTGGCCGTCCAGCGGGTCAGCCCGAACACCTACCGCCTCGAGGTGGAAGGCAAGCTTCTCACCATGACCCTGGAACCGGTAAGTGATTACGAGTCACGCGTCACCATCGGCGGCCAAACCCACCGCGTGGTCTCCGTGACCCAGGGGCAGGACCACCTGATCGAGGTCGACAATGTGATCCACCGTATCAGCCGTGGTGATGTCGGAACCGTTCGCTCGCCCTCTCCCTCGCTGGTCGTCGCCGTCAACGTCAAGCCTGGAGATTCGGTCGCCAAGGGCGACTCGCTGGTGGTGCTTGAGGCGATGAAGATGGAAACTGCGATCACGGCGCCCTTTGCCGGGACCGTGGTCGATGTGCTGACCGGTCCGAGCATTCAGGTCGATGCCGGGGCCGCTCTGCTGCGGCTCGAAGCCAAGTTCGCAGGGTCAGCCGCGGCGTCCGGCAAACGCGTCGATTTCAATCGGATCGCTGCCGAGCGCAGCGTCGAGCTGTGCGGTCGTGAACGCTGCCTGGAGCTTCTTGACGCAATCCGCTGGACCATCCTCGGCTACGATACTCAGCCGGGCATGGTGCGTGACCTGGCGGGACGACTGCTCGCGGCGCATAAAGAGATCGAACAGCATGATCGCCAGGTCGTCGCCGCCGGTCTCGCCGTACTCGGTGCCTTCAGCGACGTCAACTCTCTGGCGCGCAACCGGCCGGTCGACGACACCGGCGACGTAGAGACGCGCAACCCGAAAGAGGATTTCCATCAGTATCTGCGGGCCCTCGACCTCGAAGCCGAGGGGCTGCCGGCCTCTTTCCGGGACCGGCTGGAGCGTGCCTTGTCGCATTATGGAGTCGACAGTCTCGAGCGCTCGGTTGCTCTCGAGCGTGCCGCGTTCCGGATCTTCAACGCCCAGCAGGTGGCGGCGGCGCACGAGCCGCTGCTCGCCGCGGTGTTGAATGTCCTGCGCCTCGACCCACAGCGCCTAGTTCCCGCGTCCGCCCAGAAACTGCGGAAGACTCTTGACGATTTCGTCATCTCCACGGAGCTACGCTTCCCCAACCTTGGCAATAAAGCGCGGAATGTCCGCTACCAGAACTTTGAGCAGCCCGGCATCCTGGCGCGCAAGGCGGCGGTGCTCGATGAGATGCGCGGCCACGTCGCCGCGCTGCGCGTCGCTGGCGCTGACAGGACCCACCTCGATGCGCTGATTAACTGCCCCGAAGCGGTCATCGAACTGCTCGCCGACCCCGATGGATCGGGTGACAGCGGCGATCCGCTGCTCGAGGTCTTTTTCAGGCGTTTCTATCGTGGCAAGGATCTTCACGACGTCCGTGAAGAGCCCGGACTCCGCTCCGCCAACTATCACACCGATGGGGCCCTCCGCCAGGTGGTCGCCGCTATCACCCCGCAGGCCAAGGCCGGCGCGGCGCTCCGGGCCGCCCTGGAACAGGGCCGCGGCCCGCCCGACAGCCACCCGCTCTCCGTTGAACTTTACACCCGCTG
>JAFDBW010000061.1 GCA_019313105.1 Deltaproteobacteria bacterium
CAATCCCGGCGTCTGAGCATTTATGAATACTTTGCTCTTTATTTTCATATTGATCGTGATCTATCTGATCGCCGCTATTCCGACCGGCATCGTCCTGGCCAAGGTTATGGGCTATGAAGACGTGCGCAAAAAAGGCAGTGGCAACATCGGTGCGACCAACGTGTATCGGGTCGCCGGCAAACTGGCAGGTATCCTGACATTAGCCGGCGACATCCTGAAGGGTTTTCTGCCGCTGCTGGCCTGTAAAACCTGGCTGGCACCGACTTCGGCTCAGCTCGGCATCGCATGCGCCATGGCGATAGTCGGCCATTGTTACCCGGTTTACCTGAAATTCAGGGGCGGCAAGGGGATTGCTACGGCCCTCGGTATTTTTCTGGTTATGTCGCCGATCGCTGTCATCGGCGCGGCGATTGTCTTCGGCATCACGGTCGCCACCACCCGTTTCATCTCTCTCGGCTCGGTACTTGCGGCCATGTCAGCCCCCCTGTTGGTCCTGATGCTCAACCAACCGCAGCCGATTTTCCTGGCCACACTCTTCATTGCCACGCTGATCGTCTGGCGTCACCGCAGCAATATCAAGCGGTTGATGGACGGCTCAGAAGATCGTTTTAAAGCATGACATCCCGCACCAGGAATTTTGTCCTTGCAGGCTTTGTGCTGATCATTCTTCCGATCTTGTGCGTCGGATTCTGGGCGGAGAGTTTTATTACGACTGAAGTGACCCCACCGGCGCTGCGGGTTATCGAAATCAAGGCCGGAAGTTCCTTCACGCGTATTGCCAACCAGCTTGCAGAAGCCGGTGTGATCAGCGATGCAACCCGCTTCACCTGGCTGGCCCGCTGGCGTGGTACTACGGCACAGGTCCATGCCGGAGAGTATCTCTTCGAAACCAAGGCACGCCCCGGCGAGGTGCTCGCCCGTCTGGTTGGTGGTGATATCCGCAAGTTCCAGGTCACCATCCCCGAAGGGTTCAATCTCAGAGAGATCGCCGACCGCTTGGCCAAAACCGAGGTTGGTTCAGCGAATGACTTCCTCACGCTCTGCTACGATGCCGAGTTCATCAGGGAACTTGATATTGAGGCTGACTCTCTGGAAGGCTATCTGTTTCCGGAGACCTACACTTACACTTCTTCGACAACGGCACGTCAGTTATTAAGCACCATGGTCGGTCAGCTGAAGAAGCATCTTTCGCCGGCCATACTGGTCAAAGCTGACGAGTTGGGCCTGGATCGGCATGAATTACTGACCCTGGCATCGATCATCCAGAAGGAAGCCGGCAATGTCATGGAGATGCCTCTGATTTCGGCCGTGTTCCATAACCGCCTCAAGCGCGGAATTGCCCTGCAGGCAGACCCGACAGTGATCTACGGGATTGCTGATTTTGACGGCAACCTCACCCGCAAACACCTGGAGACGCCGACACCCTACAATACCTACCGGAAAAGAGGCCTGCCGCCCGGCCCGATTGCCAGCCCGGGGCAGTTTGCCCTGCGTGCAGCGGTCAACCCGGCGGACACAAAAGCCCTCTATTTTGTGGCAAAGGGCGATGGCACCCATGAATTTAGTGCGACGCTGAAAGAGCATAACCGCGCAGTGCGACGCTACCAGCTGCGCCGTTGAGAAAAACTGAAGAGGGTTTCACGTCGCTCTGTAAACTTCCCTGTCGAGGAGACAAATCATCGAAGCGCGAAGTGAGAGGCGCGAAAAAACAAAATGAAGGGATCAGAATTACAATTCTGATCCCTTTTTTCGATTCCTTGTTGGCTCCGGGGTTCTCGATTTAATCGTAAGGGCAAGTGGTTTGTACAGAAGAAAGTGCCAGGTTAAATGATTCGGACGCTGGCAAACCCACCGCCTGGAGTACGCAGGTTGGTCACCTGCCCGCGGTACAGGCGGGCGGTCACACCGAGCACCCGGTTACGATAAGCATACACGCGCAGGTCGGTTTTCATCGGGCCGTCATCGGCTGTCTCGCTCATCGAAGGCGGGACCAGCTCCTGCACCAGGGTTCGCTCCGCCGGTAATTGGTCAAACCGTTTGCGGGAGAGCTTCTCTCCGATCAGCACCCCCCTGCTGCCAAAGCTGTCCACCGGTTTGAAGACGAGCCGCTTGCGATCTGACCACAGTCGCTGCAGGTCCATTGCGGCAAGCAGCGAGGTGTTGGGAACAGTCTGTTCGAGCAGTCGTTCATCATTCCCGGACAGGTGCCAGGAGGCACGCTGTTGTGGATCAGACCAGAGAATCATCCGCCGCTTGTCGGCAAGCAGGCCGTACATGTGAGGATTGGGCGTCAGGCAGACCTTGCTGGCCAGGTATGCCTGACGCAGCCCGGCCATCTCGTCGCTTGCCAGGTAGAAATCGCAATGACGATTGTAGACCAGATCGACGGGTTGGCCATCAAAGTCGACGCCCTCGGCGGAAGTATGCAATTGGCGTGGTTCGACGATCTCTGTAGGCACTCCCCAGGCTCTGAACAGGTCGGCAAAGGCCGCCATCTCAGGATAAAGATACTGCTCGGTCGGATTTTCGTCGAGGATCGCAATCCGTTCCGGCTTGAGCTTGGCACCTGTCGAATGTTTTTTTATTTCATCCGAGAAGGTCTGCAGCAGGCGCTTTCTGAACTTTGCCGGGAGGGATTGGTGATCGACGGGCAGGGCAGGGGCCTGCGCCAGGTAGGCCAGCATGCCGCCGCCGGCATTGGTGTTGACTTCGATCAACCGTGGCATCTCACCGGCAAGATGAAAATCGTAGCACATCATGACCGCATCGTGTCCCGGATCAAAGCGGGCGACGTCCGGGACTTCTGCGTAGACCTGCTCACGATATTGCGGGTTGCGGCTCAGCCTGTCGAGCGTTCGAACAACGCCTACCATGCGTCTTAACGCGATGGCGGGTAATTGGACAACGGCACTGCTGAGATTCTCACTAAAACTGGACAACCTTGCTCCTAATCTGTCACAGATGGCGACTCTTTGAATTGTGCCACACTAAACGATGCCCCACAAATAAATCAGTCCTATAATTCAAACAAAGATTCGTCGCCACAAAGCCATGAAGACACCAAAAAATCAATTATCTATGAGCTATAAAGTGTATTTTGCAGTGATTCACGCCCGGGTTCGATGGCTTTGTCTTCGTGTCTTTGCGGCCGAACATTTTTTCGTTTATAAGTCCGAAATAAATCGGGGCACTTGCCGGAAGTGTCCGGGAAGTGCCCCTGTCAGTTGCTCATCGAGGTGGGTTACTAATCGTCGAGGTTCTCAGCCAGCAGTTCGATGGTGTGCTTGACCCTGACGTCCTTTTCCTGTTTCTGCAGCCCGCCCTGGATCTGCATCATGCAACCCGGGCAGTCCATCGCCACACAGGCCGCACCGCTTGCTTCGATGTCCTTGATCTTGTCACCCAGAATCTGTTTGGCAATGTCGGCGTGGCTGGTAAACGAGTAGGAACCGCCGAAGCCGCAGCAGCGGTCGCTGTGCGCCATTTCGACGACTTCCCGGCCGGAGTCGGCAATCAATCGACGGGGCTGCTCCCAGACCCCGGCACCGCGCTTCAGGTGACATGAGTCATGATAGGTGACCTTCTCGGCCTTGATGGCCTTGCCGAAGGCTTCCGCGCCGTCGAGCTTGTCGGTGATGAAACAGGAGATATCGATGGTGATCTCAGCAAGCTTCATAGCCTTCTCGGCCCAGACCGGATTGTCTTTGAGCAGATCAATAAAATCGCGCTGCAGGGCCATGGTACAGGTCGGACAGGAGGTGACCACAAAATCGGGGTCGTTCTCAAGCATGGCATCGATATTCTGTTCGGCCATGGCGACCGCTGTGTCCTTGTCTCCCGAGTAGAGGGCGGGCACCCCACAGCAGCTCTGCTCCAGCGGCAAGGTCACTTCGACATCGAGATGATTGAGGACCTTGACCAGGTCGATACCCATCTCAGGATAGACGAAGTCGTTCAGGCAGCCGGCAAAAAAGGCTACCCGGTAACGCGGCTTTTCGACTTTTTGCGGGATGTCATTCCACAGGTCGCGCAGGGGCTTGTCGGCGATCGCCGGCAGCGTACGCCATTCGGTCAGTCCCGAGAAGAACAGTGGCAGGTGGCGGATGGTGCGCTCGCCACGGGTCACCGGTTTCTGCAACACGCTGGCGGCCCGCAGCATACCGTGGAACAGCTTGCGGTTGCGCATTACATTCTTGAAGACAATTGATTTGCCGGCGCCGACGCCTTCTTCCTCGCCGATCACTTCGCGCAAGTGCAGGATGATACTCTCAAGGTCGATATTGCTCGGACAGACCGCCACACAGGAGCGGCAGCCGATGCAGGCGCGGACCAGTTCAGAAGCATTGTTGAGGCCGTGGAAAAACGCGGTGAGGATAACGCCGATCGCGCTGATGTAAATGTGGCCGAAGACATGACCGCCCACGGTCTGGTAGACCGGGCAGACGTTGGCGCAGGCACCGCATTTGATGCAACGCAGGGCGTCGCGGCAGTGCGGCGACTCCGCCAGGGCGGAGCGGCCGTTGTCGAGCAGGACGATATGCAGTTCCTTGCTTTTGTCACCACAGGGCACCGCCCCGCGGATCCAGGTGATGTAGGAGGTGATCAGCTGCCCGGTGGCGTTCTTCGGCAGGACATTGATGATCCGATTGGCATCGGCGAGCGTCGGTACCAGTTTTTCCATGCCCACCAGGGCGACATGAATTTTCGGCAGGGTCGTGGTCAGACGGGCGTTGCCCTCGTTGGTCACCAGGGCAAGGCCGCCGGTTTCAGCGATCGCAACATTGGCCCCGGAGATCCCCATGTCGGCATCCAGGTAGCCCTGGCGCAACTGTTTGCGTGCGAGCCTTACCAGGTGCAGGATCTCGGCCGGCTCTTCTTTACCGGTGACCTTACTGAACAGTTCGGCGACTTCTTCTTTGAGCATATGAATCGCCGGCATCACCATATGGCTCGGTCTTTCCCCGGCCAGTTGGATGATCCATTCGCCCAGGTCGGTCTCGAGGGCTTCAACGCCGGCGTCCTTGAGGGCATGGTTGAGATGAGTCTCCTCGCTCGCCATGCTCTTGCTTTTGACCACGGTTTTGACGCCGCGATCCCTGGCCAGGTTGCAGATGTACGCATTGGCCTCTGCAGCGGTCCGGGCAATATAGACTTTTGCTCCGGCTGCCTCGGCGTTGGCGATGAATTCATCACGATAACGGGGCAGGTTGTCACGCACCTCGTCCTTCATCTCACCAATCGCAGTGCGCAATGCCTCAAAATCCTGGCCGGCAAAAGCCGCCTCGCGGGCAATAACGTAAGCATCGGCGAAGCGATGCAGGGTATCCTGCAGGCGCGGTTTCGCTATGGCCTTGCGGACCCGGTCATTGTAATGTCTGCTACGGTCTGCTTTATTCATAGTTAAGTCCGTGGTCAGTGATCCGTGATCAGTAATCAGTAGTCAGTAGTCAGTGATCGATGATCGGTAAATAAATGAAAAGTGGTAGGTTCAAGGATTTTCGCGTCCCTCGTCCCGGTCACCTCTCCATCAAGTCTTCGGATAGTCCTTCCAGCAACAGGATGTGCAATTCAGCCGGCCCGTGCACCCCTATCGTCAGGACCCGCTCGATATCAGCGGTCCGGCTCGGACCGGTGATATAGGCAAGGTAGGCTTGCGGCATCTGCTTGTGGAAATCGCCCAGGAGCGGCACGGCCTCATCAGCCGTCGCCAGAATTTTGCGTGGGTCGAGGAGCACGAAATGTTTCTCCGGCAGGGTGGTGGCAATCCGTACGGCTTCATCGGTACTTTCAAGGACGACCGTACCCGTTGCTGCAATGCCGAAGTTCGCTCCTGTCAAACCAGCTGCAGCACTTGCTCCATGCGCGCGAAATTCTTCTTCAACAACATCCACACCTGCTGTTTTAAGCATAGCTGACAAACCGGCGCGCTTGAGGCTTGGACAAGGTGACAACAACAGGCCACCCTCAATCCGTTGGTCAATGTATGCGACGAGTTCTTCCAGGTTTGAAATCAGCTGAACGTCTGCGCCAACATTGCGTGCCGCGATGATAAAATTTTCCATAATTGGTCCTTAAGGTAAAACAAGTTATTGGTATGACCAATTTATGGTAGACTTCTCTCCTCGGATCTGTCAAGAAATAAAAACAAACACTATTCTATCTTTAGATTTAACCTGCAAAATGCGATTCATTTTCGAATCGTACGATTCGAAAATGAATCATTCGCCATGTCCGGATTTTTTGGTGAAGTGATTTGACAACGGCGCAAATCGTGATTCAATGATGACTCATTCCTCCTGCACCGGACAGTTCACACAGACGCTGAGGCCCCACTCTATCATGTTTTTCACCCTTGGTATGGGACTTGCGAATAGCTTCTCAGTGTTGACCAATAATTTCAGGAGGTTCATATGCCGGATGTTTTTATAGTTTCTGCACGCCGTACCCCTTTCGGCTCCTTTGGTGGAGCCCTCGCGACCATTACAGCCCCGCAACTCGCTGCACAGGTTATCCAGTTCATCCTGGCCGACACCGGATTGCCGGCCTCGGCAATTGATGAAGTCATTATCGGCCAGGTCCTGCAGGGCGGTTCAGGCCAGGCCCCGGCCCGCCAGGCGATGCGCATAGCCGGTATTCCGGACAGTGCTCATGCGATGACGGTTAACAAGGTCTGCGGCAGCGGTCTAAAAAGCATCATGCTCGCTGCGGACTCGATTCGCCTGGCTGACTCCGCCATCGTCTTAGCCGGAGGCATGGAAAATATGTCCCTGGCACCCTACCTGCTTCCCACTGCCCGCTTCGGCCAGCGCATGGGCTCCGGGCAGGTGCTCGACATGATGCTGGTCGACGGTCTGCTTGATGCCGAGACCGGAATGCATATGGGTGACATCACCGAGGCCTGGATTGAGCGACACCAGGTCAGCCGGGATGATCAGGACAGCTATGCCGCCCGTTCCTACCAACGCTCCCAGTCCGCGTTGAGCAATGGCACCTTTGCCGACGAACTGGCTCCGGTTACGGTCAAGAGCCGCAAGGGCGATGTGGTTGTCACGGCCGATGAAGAGCCAGGCAAAGGCAACATTGATAAACTTTCTTCGCTACGACCGGTCTTTAAAAAGGATGGCACCATCACTGCCGGCAATGCGTCGAGTATCAACGACGGGGCCGCCATGCTGCTTGTGGCAGGGAGCGAAGCGCTGCAACAGCACGGGTTGAGCCCGATCGCCCGAATTGTTGCCTCTGCAACCCACAGTCTCGCGCCGAAAAATTTTGCCGACGCGCCGGCGGAAGTCATTCGCAAAGTCGTCGACAAGGCCGGCCTGCAATTACAGGACATCGACCTGTTTGAAATCAACGAGGCGTTTGCTGCCGTGCCGCTGGTTGCCATCAAGCAGCTCCAGATCGATCCGGACAAGGTCAACGTCAATGGCGGTGCCGTGTCGATCGGACACCCGATCGGTGCAAGCGGCGGCCGCTTGGCAGCAACTCTGATACGC
>JAFDBW010000062.1 GCA_019313105.1 Deltaproteobacteria bacterium
GATATCCATCTGACGGAGTAACAATAATGGGGATCAAAAAGTTTAAGCCGACATCTGCGGGTCGACGTCACATGACCGCCTCGAATTTCGAGGAAATCACGACATCAACTCCGGAAAAGTCACTGTTGGCACCGCTAAAGAAATCCGGCGGTCGTAACAACACTGGCCGGATTACCAAGCGACACACAGGTGGTGGCCACAAGCGCAAGTACAGGGTCATAGACTTCAAGCGAGACAAGCGCGAAGTCTCGGCCAAGGTTGTATCGATTGAATATGACCCGAACCGTTCGGCACGGATCGCCCTGCTGAATTACCTGGACGGCGAAAAACGTTACATCCTGGCTCCGGTCGGCATCAAGGTCGGTGACGTTATTGTTGCCAGCGAGAGTGCCGATATCGTGCCCGGCAATGCCTTGCCGATTCGCGCGATACCGCTTGGTACCTGGGTGCATAACGTTGAGCTGAAGATCGGCAAGGGTGGGCAGTTGGCACGAAGCGCCGGAACTTACGCGATGATCGCTGCCAAGGAAGGCAAGTACGCTCAGCTGAGGCTCCCTTCCGGCGAAGTCCGACTGGTGTTGCAGGACTGCTGCGCAACCGTTGGCCAGGTCGGCAACACGGATCATGAAAATATCAAGCTCGGCAAAGCCGGACGTAACCGCTGGCTTGGCAAGCGCCCGCAATCGCGTGGTGTCGCCATGAACCCGGTTGACCATCCCCACGGCGGTGGTGAAGGCAAGAGTTCCGGTGGCCGCCACCCTGTAACGCCTTGGGGTGTCCCGACCAAAGGGTACAAGACACGTTCCAACAAGCGGACAGATCGTTTCATTGTCCGCCGCCGGACCAAGTAAGAGAATAGGAGACGACCGTGGCGAGATCGATTAAAAAAGGCCCTTACGTAGAAGGCAGTTTAATGCGTAAAGTCGAAAATACTGAAAGTGGTTCCCATAAAGTGATCAAGACCTGGTCACGGCGCTCCACGATCCTTCCTGATTTTGTCGGTATGACGTTTGCCGTTCACAATGGCAAAAAGTTTATTCCGGTGTTCGTGACCGAGAACATGGTTGGTCACAAACTTGGTGAATTTGCTCCGACCCGGACCTACTACGGTCATGGTTCGAACAAGAGAAAATAAGTCTTTATTGTAGCTGAGGGAGTACCAGCACATGGAAGCTAGTGCGAAATTGAAATATGCGCGCCTGTCGCCTCAGAAGACACGCCTGGTTGTCGACATGGTCCGCGGCAAGGATGTACAAGAAGCTCTTAACATTCTGAAGTTTTCTCCTCAACGCCCGGCAGATGTTGTTGCCAAAGTTATGCGTTCGGCCGTTGCCAACGCCGAGCAGAAGGGTGTTGCAGATGTTGACCGGCTGTTTGTCAAGGCGGTGTTAGTTGACCAGGGCCCTGTTCTGAAGCGCTTTATGCCGCGCGCACAAGGCCGGGCGACCAAAATTCGTAAGCCGACCAGCCACATTACCGTGGTCTTGGACGAGAAGTAACCCTCGAGGAGGTTTGTTTTGGGTCAGAAAGTTCATCCGATAGGATTTCGCTTAGGCGTAATTCGCACATGGGAATCCAACTGGTACGCTGAGAAAGATTACTCAAAGCTGCTGCATGAAGATCTCAAGCTGCGTAATTATTTGAAAGAACGCCTGCATCACGCAGGCATCTCGAAGGTTGAAATCGAGCGTGCTGCCGGCAAGGCCAAGATCAACATCTTTGCCGCCCGTCCCGGAATCATCATCGGCAAGAAGGGCTCTGAGGTCGAAATGCTCAAAAAAGAGCTCGCCAAGTTGACCGACAAAGAGGTCTTCATCAACATTCAGGAGGTTCGCAAGCCTGAGATTGATGCCCAACTGGTTGCCGAGAATGTCGCTCTCCAGCTGGTACGAAGAGTCGCTTTTCGTCGTGCCATGAAAAAGGCTGTCAGCCAGTCTCTGAAGTTCGGCGCCGAAGGGATCAAGATCGAATGCTCCGGTCGTCTGGGCGGTGCTGAGATGAGCCGACGCGAATGGTACCGTGAGGGTCGCGTGCCCCTACACACCCTGCGTGCAGATATCGACTACGGGTTTGCGGAAGCCAAGACCACCTACGGCATCATCGGTGTCAAGGTCCTTATATTCAAGGGAGAGATCCTGGGCGATAAGGGCCAGGAGCAATAAGTAACAGGTCAGGAGTTTATTTACCATGTTAATGCCCAAGAAGGTTAAGCATAGAAAACAGTTCAAAGGTCGCATGAAAGGCGCCGCGCCTGGCGGTACAGACCTGAACTTCGGGGATTACGGCCTGCAGGCCACCGAGTGCGGCTGGCTGTCATCGCGTCAGATTGAAGCTGCGCGTCGTGCCATGACCCGCTATATCAAGCGCGGTGGTCAGATCTGGATCCGTGCGTTCCCTGATAAATCACTGACCCGCAAGCCTGCCGAGACCCGTATGGGTAAGGGCAAAGGGGCACCGGACAGCTGGGTCTGTGTAGTTCGTCCGGGAATGATCCTTTATGAAATGCAGGGCGTTACCGAGGAGACCGCACGTGAAGCGTTTCGCCTAGGCGCCCACAAACTGCCAATGAGAACCAAAATCGTGGTGCGTGAGGAGGCCCTACATGAAGGCTGAGGAAATGCGCAGCAAGACAGCTGAAGAACTTAATGCAGAGGTTGCAGAACTGAACCAGGAGATATTCAACCTGAAGTTCCAGCTGCACACCGGACATCTGGAAAACACCTCACGCATCTCACAGGTGCGCAGGGAGATTGCCAGGATCAAAACAGTGATTGCTGAGAAGCGCAGCTAATCCGATCATACGAGGACGGCAATGATAAAAGAACGCGGAAAAAGCAAGGAAAGAATCGGGGTTGTCGTGAGTGACAAGATGGACAAGACCGTGGTTGTCAAGGTTGACAACATGATCAAGCACGCGGTCTACAAGAAGTACATCAAGCGTCGCGTCACTTACAAGGCACATGACGAGCAAAACGCCTGTGCTGCCGGCGACAAGGTCCTGATTGTGGAAACCCGGCCCCTGTCAAAAGACAAGCGCTGGCGGGTTCGTGAAATTCTCGAGAAAAACGTCATCGTTTAGGAGATACTGGCCATGATTCAGATGCAGTCTACACTTACTGTCGCAGACAATTCCGGAGCCCGGAAGCTCTGCTGCATTAAGGTCCTTGGCGGGTCCAAGCGCAAGTATGCAGGTATCGGTGACATTATCGTCTGTTCCGTGAAAGAGGCGATGCCCAATTCCAAGGTGAAGAAGGGTGAGGTTGTCCGTGCCGTGATTGTGCGTACCGCTAAAGAGGTGAACCGCCCTGACGGCACCTATATCCGTTTCGACAATAATTCCGCCGTTGTGGTGAACGCCGCCGGTGAGCCGGTCGGTACCCGTATCTTCGGGCCGGTCGCCCGCGAGCTCCGTGCCAAGCGGTTTATGAAAATTGTATCACTGGCCCCTGAGGTCCTTTAAAAGCTGGGAGTATAAACGCCATGGCAGTCACAAAACTCCATGTAAAAAAAGATGACCTGGTGATGATTGTCGCCGGGAAAGATAAAGGCAAGAGCGGCAAGGTCCTGCGCGTTCTTCCGGAAAAGAACCGGGTCCTCGTCGAGAATCTGAACGTGATCAAGCGTCACACTCGCCCAAGCCAGGTCAATAAAGAGGGTGGAATTATTGAGAAGGAAGCGTCGATCGCTATCTCCAATGTCCAGCTCCTCTGCCCGGGCTGCAGCAAGCCTGCACGGACAGGGATCAAGGTGCTCGATGATGGCAGCAAGGTACGCTTCTGCAAGAAGTGCAACGAGATCGTGAACAATTAACGGAGTTTTTCATGTCAAGGCTCAAAGAAATATATCAGAACGAGCTGGTTGGGAAGTTGAAGCAGGAACTGCAGCTCAAGAACGTGATGGAAGTACCGCGCGTTGAAAAAGTGGTCGTTAACATGGGCCTCGGTGAAGCCATCCAGAATGTGAAAATTCTTGAGTCGGCCGCAGAGGAAATGTCACGTATTACCGGCCAGAAGGCCGTTATCACGCGGGCCAAAAAATCAATTGCCCAGTTTAAGCTGCGTGAAGAGATGCCGATCGGTGTTATGGTGACATTGCGCCGCGACCGGGCTTATGAATTTCTTGATCGACTGATCAACGTCGCGTTGCCCCGCGTCAGGGACTTCAAAGGTGTTTCTCCCAAGGCTTTCGATGGCCGCGGAAATTACACCCTGGGGATTCGTGAGCAGTTGATCTTTCCCGAGATCGATATCGAGCAGATAGACAAAATCAAGGGTATGAACGTGACCATTGTCACTTCGGCGCGCACTGATGAAGAGGGCCGAAGTGACAATGGTCACGTTCATACCCTTGATTTTGTCTATCTGCTCGATATCGA
>JAFDBW010000063.1 GCA_019313105.1 Deltaproteobacteria bacterium
CGTCTGCCGAGAATTTCGCAGGCTATGAGGACCTCGTGGAAAAAATCGTTCAGTCTTTCCAGAGAATCGCACAATAGTAACTCTAGATTATTGTTGAAGAAGTATCATGCAAGCCACTGACTTAATTGACAAGTATTACACGGGTCACGACAAGGCGAAAAGCCTCCTGCTTGCCCACAGCCACCTGGTTTCCAGACTGGCCCTCAGGGTTGTTGATCTGGTCGAAAAGAGCGCATCGGTTGACAGAGTCTTCGTCGAGCAGGCGGCCCTCCTGCATGATATCGGCATGCTCTTTACCGATACGCCGAAACTGGGTTGCCACGGCGACCGGCCTTATATCACACATGGCATAATCGGTGCTGAAATCCTTCGCGAAGAGGGCTTGCCTCGCCACGCGCTGGTCTGCGAAAGACATATCGGTGTCGGTTTGAGTATTGAAGACATCAAGGATCAGGGACTGCCGCTGCCATTACGGGACATGCGGCCCCAGACTCTCGAAGAAAAAATAATTGCTTATTCCGACCTCTTTTACTCCAAAACCAGGCAGGGGATGCGAACTGCCGAGATGGTCCATACGTCATTGGCCAGGCACGGGCAATATAAAGTCAGTATTTTTGACGAGTGGCACAGGCACTTCAACCCTCGGCCTTGACCACGACTAAATATCCTGAGGGAAAAGAGATGGAACAATGGCTGCTGGATATATTTAATCAACTGCCCGGTGGAATGCTGTTTATCGCCGCCGTGTTCGTCGTCGCATTCCTTGAAGCACTCGTCGGCATCGGCCTGATCATGCCCGGCAGCGTCCTGACCGTGTTCAGCGGTTGGCTGGCTTTTCACGGCAAGGCCCCGATCAGCATGATCATGGCTGCTGCAGGACTCGGCGCTGTGCTTGGCGATCTTCTCAGTTACTGGCTTGGGGCGCGGTTCGGCATCCACCTTTGGAATTGGCCGCTGCTCAAAAAACACCAAGGTTTGCTGCGACTGGCGGAACTTTTCTTTTTCGAGCATGGCGGCAAGAGCGTCTTTCTCGGCCGCTTTCTCGGTCCGATCCGTGGTCTGGTGCCGTTTGTCGCCGGGGCCAGCCAGATGCGGCCGTCTGTCTTTTCCTGTTACGCAGTGATCAGCGGTATCCTCTGGGGGATCAGTTATCCGGGGATTGGCTACCTGGGGGGCACCAGCTGGCAGCAGGCCGAAACCCTCGCAGGGCGGCTGGGTCTGTTGCTCGCCCTGGCAGTTGTTGTTTTTCTGCTGGTTGCCTGGCTGCGTCACAAATTCCTCCCGCGACAGGATGTTCGGCGGGCTAAGCATGACGGACCTCCATCGTAGTGATCCTTGTCCAGAAAGACCTTTTCAGCTAGGATGCGGGGGACTGGCCGATTAACAGGACAAAAACAACAGAAAATCTATAACGCAAAGGCACAAAGACACCCAAAGACATGAATTAGGGGGAAAAACTTTGCGACTTAGCGTCGTTGCGTTGAATTCCATGGGTTAAGATCCACATTCTTATGAATAATTACTTGTCTGACGCCAACTGGCTCGAATTCGAAAAGAATCACGTCTGGCACCCCTATGCGCCTCTCGAAGGAGCCTTGCCACCCTACCCTGTGAAAAGCGCCCAAGGGGTTTATCTGACCCTGGAGGATGGGCGCAAACTGATCGACGGCATGTCGTCCTGGTGGTCGGCCATCCATGGCTATAATCACCCTATTCTGAACCAGGCCGCCAAGGCACAGCTTGACAGCATGTCTCATGTTATGTTCGGCGGTCTGACACACCGCCCTGCCGCGGAACTGGCGGCACGCCTGGTCAGCTTGACCCCGGAGCCACTCGAGAAAGTGTTCCTCTGCGATTCCGGGTCCGTGAGCGTAGAGGTTGCTATCAAGCTGGCGATCCAGTACTGGGCCGCTGTGGGGCAACCGGGCAAACAGAGAATGCTGACGGTCCGGCGCGGTTATCACGGCGATACGGCCGGCGCCATGGCGGTCTGTGATCCCGAAACAGGCATGCATCATCTCTTTACACAGATCCTTACACAGCAGTTCTTCGCCGAGGCCCCGAGCGTCGTGCGCGACGAGGACTGGCAGGACAGCGACATCGCCAACTTCCGCAGCCTGATCGAGACTCATCATGATCAGATCGCCGCGGTCATTATCGAACCGATCGTTCAGGGCGCCGGTGGCATGCGCTTCTATGCCCCTGAATACCTTCGCCAGGTCAGGGGATTGTGTGACAAATTCAAGATTTTGCTGATCGCCGATGAAATTGCCACCGGTTTTGGCCGTACCGGCAAAATGTTTGCCTGCGAACACGCCGGGATATCGCCCGACATCATCTGCCTGGGAAAGGCGATGACCGGTGGATATTTGAGCCTGGCTGCGGTTTTGACCACGGCTGAAATCAGCCGGACGATCTCGGCGAACCCGCCCGGGGCTTTCATGCATGGTCCGACTTTCATGGCCAACCCGCTGGCCTGCGCCATCGCCAATGCCAGCGTCGACCTGTTGCTCGACAGCCCGTGGCAGGAACGCATTCCGGCGATGACCGAAGCCTTTGCCAACCACCTGCAGCCCTGCCTGGCATGGGATGGGGTCGCTGATGTTCGCTGGATCGGCGGCATCGGTGTACTGGAGCTTGAGCAACCGGTCAATCTTACATCGATCACCCGGCGCTTCGTCGATAAAGGCATCTGGGCCCGCCCCTTCGGCAGACTGGTTTACGTGATGCCACCATATGTTATCGATGACAAGGAGCTTGAGACGCTGCTGAGTGCACTGACCCAAACTGTCGCTGAAGAATTTATGGGGTGATGATCAAGGGACCGTAATCAAGAGGCCGTTACGAAATGTCCGCGCCATGTCATACTTCACGGCCATCTCATCACGGAATCTTTATAACGGATTAGTCGTCACTATTCACTGATCACCAATGATTCACAAGGACTCACCCATGCCTGACACATTACAATTCCTCGAAATGCCCAACGCGCCAGCGGACAAGGCTGACATCCTGATCCTGCCAATTCCCCTTGAAAGGACCGTGTCCTTCAAACCCGGAACGGCGGATGCACCCCGGGCGATTCTCGACACCTCGGTACAGCTCGAATTTTACGAAGAGGATGCCGGCTGGTCGCCTTTCAAACATATGCTGCTCAGCGTTTTGCCCGAGTTCGCTGACGACAGTGCCCTGACAGATACCAAGTTGCATAAAACCCTCTCGGAACTGGTTGCCAGGCTGCCTTCTGATAACCTGTTCATCGGTCTCGGCGGCGAGCATTCAGTGACCCCGTCTCTGGTCCAGGCCCGCATGCCGGAGCCGGGCACGGTCGTCTTTCTCGACGCCCACGCAGACATGCGCAGCAGCTACGAAGGCAGCAGGTTCAACCACGCCTGTCCGGTCAACCGCCTGCTTGACCAGGGGCACAAGATCATCATGGGCGGAATCCGCTCGCTCTTTGAAAGTGAAGTGGATCGGATCGAAAAAGAATCCCGTATCAATCTCTTTCTCGACTGGGACCTGCGCGGCAAGGAGCAATGGGAAGCCTTCCTGCAGATGGTTAACTCACTGGACGGGCCGATCTACCTGTCGATTGACATGGACGTCTTCAACCCGGGTATCGTACCAGGAGTCGGCACACCGCAGCCTGGCGGCTTCCTTTGGTACCAGATGATCGAACTGCTCGAGTCGCTCTTTTCCAGGAAGACCATCGACCTGCGCGGTGTGGACATCGTCGAGCTCGTCCCGGAACCGAGTCGGGTTTCGGAAATGACCGCAGCAAAACTTCTGCTGAAGATCATCTCCTTCTGGGGGTACGCAAACGGTTTCAACCAGGAACCGCAGGCAGGCAGTCAGACGCTGATGGAGTATGAGTGATGCAGCATGCAGACAGCGCAACTTGACCATGGGTCAATCAACCACCTGAACTCTAATCAATCATGATCTTCGGCATCAAGTCATGATCTGGCCGAACTTGATCACTGCACTACATTCCCATCGGCAGGAAAACTGCCTTCATAATCATGCTGTGCACCCCCCGGTCCCACTTGCCGGCGACCGTGAAGGCCATCATGTCCTGGATGGCAATCATCTTGCCGAACAAGCGCTCGAAACCCAGATTTTCCTTTTCGCCGGGTTGGCTGTTGGACAACAGCAGAAGCTTTCCATCGGCATTTCTTTCGTTGCTCAGCCGCAAGGCAAGGACCTCGATGTTGCGCGCGCAGTTGAAGAGCTTCTGTTCATCGAGCGAGTCGAACATGAACTGTTCCGCCTGCCAGTTATAGGCGCTGCGCACCATGCCAACCAACCCGACCATGAGTGCAAAGACCCGGTCGCCCCGGTAATCGGGACTAAAGGCCAGGTTTAATGCGTCCGTCCCTTGCTTGCTGTGCAATTCACTGAACATCAGCCGACCCTGGGAGTCGAAGATCTGGTCATGTCGTTGTCCGATCGTCATGCCCGGCCTCTTGTCGATCTCCCGTGGATTTCGCTTGTAGAGATTGACCAGCAAATCCTCCATAAGTCGATTCATTTCCTGCAGGCTGGTATCCGCCATCATATCGACGTCCGATTTCGCGAGCGAGTTCAAAGCCGTCGTATCAATCGGATTTCGGCATCCGGTGACGACCAAAAGAACGGTCAGAATAATGCTGACCAGCATTAGCCTGACGAGGAATTTTTGTCGAAGGATGCAGATAAATTCAGCGGAGCAGGTGGACACGGAAATGGACCCTGAGGAATTCATGGAACTCGTTGACTTCTTCAAAAGCGATTTTCAAACGACCCTTTTCCATGTGATTGAGCTTGGACAAGGTGATGTAATTATCCGGTTGATTTCCGGCTTTGATGTTTTCGACCTGGCAGCGCAGACGCAGGAAAACCAGGAAATTGTAGCTGGCCTCGAGATCATCGGCCAGTTTTTGGGACAGGACATCCTTTTCAACCAGCATGTTAATTCGTTCACGTGTGCCGCCGCACATTACGCCGGCTTCCATGGCGAGGGCCTTGACACCCTCAGTGATTGCAAAGATACCGGCCTTTTTAATATCAATCTGGCCGCGATGCTCTTGGTCATGCTCCGTCTTGATGCCACACAAAAGGCC
>JAFDBW010000064.1 GCA_019313105.1 Deltaproteobacteria bacterium
CTATCGGCAGCAAGAGCATCGATGAAGGGACCACCCTGAGCTTCACCCTCAGCGCCACTGATCCCGATGGCGACGACCTGACCTACAGTGCCACCGATCTGCCGAGCGGCGCAACCTTCAATGCCGCGACGCGAATGTTCACCTGGACCCCCGGCAACACCCAGGCCGGCAACTACAACGTGAACTTCAGCGTTAGTGACGGCAGCCTGAGTGATGCGGAAACGGTCGCTATCCTTGTCGGATCTACTGTGCCCGAAGGTCTAAGTTTTCTGTCATCGGACAACGGATTGCCTGGTGTCGAGCGCGAAGATGGCGGTGACGACGCTAACAATTATGTCAACGGAATACCAAAAGGTGATCTCAAGTATATCTTCCGTGTCGTTCTGCGGGATACCTCGGGCAGAGAATTGCCAAGTGTCATCCTTTACCTTAACGGATACGCATATGACATGGTTCGAGAAGTCGGCGACATTGAAACCGGTGCAACCTATTCCTTCACAACCCGACTAGGTCCTGTCATGTCACATCGTTTTTATTTTGCGACCAGAGACGCAGAAGGAAATATTCTCTCAGAATTCCCTGCACAAGAAGACCTACAAGGTCCTCAGGTGGAATTTCTGAACGGGAAAAATATGGTCGGTGCTCTTGGCGATATCAATCCTTTTCTGTTGAGCAGTAATGATGCTATTGGCACAAACCAAGCGTTTCGTTGGACCTCTAGCGATAGGAAGAACAATAGTTCCTCTCGAATTGAAAGTGGTGGTAGTTACTCTCGGATTGACAGTGGTGGACCGGTGATGCTTGGTGAGGGGTATGTCATTAAACGGACAACCGATAGTTTCCTGCCGTCCATGGAAACGTTCGGCGAAAACCCAGCGCTGACCTATAAAATCCCGGTCAAAACGGGTTGGAACCTAATAGCCAACCCCTATAACGGAAATGTCCCTCTCTCGAAAGTTATGATCCAGGATGGAGAATTAGAACCAATCAGCTTGTTTGAGGCCGCCAGCCGTAGGATGTTAGTCGACGGGTCATATTATTACATCGGAAAAGACTGGGGCGACGATTTTGTTTTCGAAAGTAGCGATGGAGAACAAGGAGCGATCCTCATCCCCGGGATCGGTTACTGGATCTACGTCAACTCCGAAAACGAGTCAGTTTCTCTTATCATTCCTAAACCGCAACAGTAGGAGAGTTGAAATGCGTACTTTCAAATTTATTAAAATGCCCCTTATCGCTTCTCTGCTCTTTATTGTGACCGCCTGCGGAGGAGCTGAAGATGGCGCTGATTCCGCCGTTGTGTTAAACGGCCAGGTTGCCGACGGCTATCTATCTGGTGCCAGAGTCTTCCTTGACCGCAACGGGAACCGGATGCCCGACCCCGGCGAACCCTCGACCGAGTCTGGGGCTCAAGGTCATTTTTCGCTGGACATCGAGCAGGGAGAAGGGAATCTTTACCCGGTCGTCGCCGAAGTTATCGCCGGCAAAACGATTGATGAAGACCAACCCAACCAATATGTTGCCGAAAGTTATCAGCTAGAAGCACCTGCGGGCAAATGGTCGTTTATTTCGCCTTTGACTACTCTGGTCAATCATGAACTCAGCAAAAATTCAAACCTTTCGCTGCAGGAAGCTGAGAATCGGGTCCTTTCACAACTTGGGCTTAGCAGCAACATCTCCCTCTTTGAAGATTATATCCAGGCACCGAGCAACACAGGGCTGGGGAGGGCTCATCGCGCAGCAAGAATCATCGCAGGATTAATGGGGAGTCTGCAGAAGGAGATTGAACTGAATCTCGGTGTCGAAAACGCTGAGGGTAAGAGAACGGCAATTTCCCTTATGATAAGTGACCAGATTGTGAACAACTCTGATGCCATTGCTCTGGGCCTTGCCTCCGCAGGAGAGGCTATCGCGATTGAGGAGACCAAAACGGCGGTTCTTCAGGGAATCAATACCACCCGTCTTAATGCAGAGCTTTTGGATCGTTATATCGAGCGAATGCAGGTCACGAATAAGATTTGGGATATGACACCTCCAAAGGTCATCAACCAGAGACCCCTTGTTGACGGCAACGCCTCCATCGACGTCGTTGTCTCTCTGATCTTCGATGAAGAGATCGATCCGGAATCGATATCGCAAGAGACAATCGAGATTATCGGCCCGACAGGGCCGATGCCCGGAACGATCTCTTACGACCCGACTTTAAAGGAAGTCAACTTTACGACTGAGAGCTATCTGAGGGCATTTACGACATACCAGGTTTACCTTACCGGTATCGCTGACAAGTACGGCAACAGCCTCGAGCAACCTCAAAGCTTTAATTTTACGACGATATTCGATCAACGCCCCCCGGAACTGCCTGAATTCTAGGGAATAAAATCATGGGGCAAGATCTGACTAAATTACCAGCTTTACTCTGCCCTTGATGGTTCCCAGTCGCCTCATGTTTCACCCCTCTCCATAAAAGAGGGGGAAGCATGGGGTATTTCATCATCAAAGTACGGCAGTGCCAATGTCCTCGCCTGTCATCATGCAAAGTTCGCAATCAACAAAACCTAAACCGATACCAGCAGGCCCTGCAAACGATAAAGTTCGGTGACCAACTGACTAAAATCATCACCGTTTAGGCTCTGGGCACCATCGCAGAGAGCCCGATCCGGGTCTGGATGGACCTCAATCATAACCCCGTGGGCACCGACTACAATCGCCGCTTTGGCCATCGGTCCGACCAGGCTGCGGCGTCCGGTCGCATGACTTGGATCAACCACGATCGGCAGATGGCTCATTTCACGGATCAGGGGGACGACGCTGAGATCAAGGGTGTTGCGAGTCGTTTTTTCGAAGGTCCGGATGCCCCGCTCACAAAGGATCACGCGCGGGTTTCCTTCGGCCAGAATATATTCAGCCGCAGAGAGGAACTCCTCGATGGTCGCACTCATGCCACGTTTGAGCAGGACCGGGTAGCTGAGCTTGCCAACTTCTTTGAGGAGATCGAAATTCTGCATGTTGCGGGCCCCGATCTGCAGCACGTCCGCGTACCGGCAGATCGTTTCAAGCTGTTCAATGCGCATGACTTCAGTAATCACCGGCAGACCTTGCGCATCACCGGCCTGGCGCAGGTACTTCAGGCCCTCAACACCGAGGCCCTGGAAACTATGCGGCCCGGTCCGCGGCTTGAAAGCCCCGCCGCGCAGCATGTGCGCGCCAGCCTCTTTCACCAGCCGGGCGGCCGCCAGCATCTGCTCTTCGCTCTCCACGGTGCAGGGCCCGGCAATCAGTACCGGTGGCTGGCCACCACCGAACTTGACACCGCCGGCCTCCACCACCGAGGGGGCTGGATGAAAATCACGGGAGACCAGTTTGTAAGGCTTGCTAACGTGAATGACTTCACGGACACCAGGAAGTTCGCGGATCGTCGTATCATCAACATAACCTTGGTTGCCGAGGACTCCGATAGCGGTTCTCAAGCTCCCCGGAATCGGTTCCGCGATCAGGCCCATGGCTTCAACAGCGTCTGTAACCGCCCGGACCTGCTCGTCGGTTGCCGAGTGATGCATAACTATCAGCATTAAGAGAACTCCTTGAAAAGGTTATGGATGGTCTGATAACTTTATCGCGTTAGAGTACTTGGGCAGTGGCATGATTTCAAGCTCTTTCACCATTTAGCTGCTTGGCGAACAGCACGATCTTGGTTATGCTGTTGAAGCGATTTCGCTTTTGTTCCGGAGACCCGATGTTACGCATCTTGTTTATGATCGGCGGGTTGGCCCTGATCATCGTTACATACCTGCCTTTCGACAGTCTGGCCAAGGACACCGCGCTGGCGCGGAGGCTCCTCAACTCGCAGGGCTGCAAAGCCTGCCATACCTTCGAGGGAGATGGCGGCAAGGATGCCGGCAGCTTTGAGAAGATGCGCGAGCGCCTGTCGTGGGCGGAGATCAGGATGCGATTGGTCAACCAGCCCGGGACGCATGCCGATGGCAGCATGCCCGACTTCAGTCACCTTTCCGATGAAGAAATAGATGCCCTGATCTACCTGATAAAACCAAGGTAACAAGAGCACAACCCCTAACCAACCGAACCGATATGACCCAACGAGTAATACCGATCCTGTCCCCCAACTTTATCAACGACAGCGTCTTTGAAAACCCGCCGGACTGGGCTGGGATTTTTCGCAACAGCAATCCCCTCGCTCTCGAAATCGGCTGTGGCACCGGCCACTTTATCTTGCAACGGGCCCGCATGCAGCCGGAGATAAACTTTATCGCCATTGACATCTACAATAAGGGTTGCCTGAAGACCTGTGCCAAGATTGATCTCTCGGGCTTGGACAATATCCGGGTCTTACGGGTCGAGGCACGCTGGTTGCTGGCCAGGGGACTGCAACCGGAAAGCCTCTCCGCCGTGTACATCAACTGCCCTGACCCATGGCCCAAGAAGCGGCATCGACAACGGCGGTTGGTCAACAGGAACTTCCTTGCAACTCTTGCGCATTATCTCAAACCCGGGGGAGATCTTTATTTCAGCACTGACTTCGATGACTATGCCGAAGATGTCGCCGGACAGATTCACGATCTGGCTGGTTATCGCAACATGCTGGCGACAGCATGGACCACAGCCCTTACCGGCTACCCGGTTTCCAAGTATATGCAGCGTTTTCTCGACAGGGGCCAGAAGATCTACTTCATTCACTATCAGAGGGACATGGCCGTGTCGCGCCACAACCTGCCGATACCGGAGGTGCAGCGCGGGTTCCGAATTCGCTGGCAGATGGCAGAAAATGACTGAGTACCTGACCGACCAGATCCCGGGGATCGGCGGCACGATCCGTCATCAACCTGAGGATTTCCGGGTTGAGGAAATCCCGCTTTACCCGCCTTCCGGGGAGGGGGACCACCTTTACCTGACGATCGAAAAGCAGGGGTTGATCACCTATGACCTGCTCAGGGAACTAGCGACAGCCCTTGACTGCAAGGAGCGTGATCTCGGATATGCCGGCCTCAAGGATGCCCAGGCGATTACCCGGCAGACCGTTTCCGTGCCTTCACGCAAGCCCGGCGACATCAAGGGGCTGGAAATTCCCGGTGTGACAATTCTTTCGGCGAACCTGCATCGCAACAAACTGCGCCCCGGACACCTGGCCGGCAATCATTTCCGGATTCGCATCCACCAGCCGGAACCAAATTCGTTGCCAAAAGCACTGGAGATCCTGGCCCTGCTTGAGGAATCCGGGGTACCGAACCGCTTTGGCGAGCAACGCTATGGTTCACTGGACAATTCACACCGGATCGGTCGGGCGATCCTCAATCAGGACTTTGACGCAGCGGTTGGCGAGATCGTTGGCGAACCACTGTCAATCTTGCACCCCGGCTGGCGTGAGGCCGCCGCAGCCTATCACAAAGGAGATATAGAGACCGCAATTGAAAAATTGCCACGACACTGCCGCCCTGAACGCACATTGCTCAGGCTGCTCAAGCAAGGCACTCCCCCCAAAAAAGCGGTGCTGGCCATGCCCCGCAAGTTACTGCGGCTCTATCTTTCGGCATATCAGTCAAGCCTGTTCGACCGGCTGGTTGACATGCGGATGAAATCAATAAACAAGATATGGCTTGGTGACATTGCATTCAAGCATGTCAACGGGGCCTGTTTCGTGGTGACCGACCCGGCAGCAGAGCAGCCACGTGTCGACGCATTTGAAATCAGCGCCACCGCACCGCTCTACGGTTTCAAAACAAAGCTGGCCAAAGCACAAGCCGGATTGCTTGAGGAGGGCCTGCTCGACAAGGAAGGGCTGACGCCGCGATCCTTTCGTCTTTCCGGCGGCCTGGCCATGGAGGGGGAGAGACGTCCATTGCGGGTGCCGATCCAGGCGGCGACATGCGTCGCGGACGGCGACAATCTGGTGCTGTCTTTTTCACTGCCGAAAGGCAGTTTTGCAACCACGGTCCTCGCCGAAGTCATGAAAGCGCGGCCATGAAACCGAGATTGGCAAAGTCCATGGGTTAATGTATCCTAAGCAATGTTCGACTTATTCCCGTCGCTGTCGCAAGGCGACTCCTAGAGGAGAACCGCACCATGCCTCATCGCAATCTCCAGAATCCTGAGAACATGGAGGATCTGCGCATCAACTTCTTCCGTCCACGCGCCGGGTTCATGCGTAAAGAAGTGACGATCATCTGGCTCACACTTGCTGCCTGGGGAGTTATGACCTTCGGTATGCCGATTCACCTGGCTTTCACTCATAACGATCCGGCCCGCACCTTATCCGAAGTTCCTTATATCTTCGGTATACCGGCCTATTTCTGGTACAGCGGGCAGTTTTTGATCCTCTGGTTTATTTTTCTCTGTTTTTTCTTCAACATCCTGATCGACTGGCTGGGTTCCAGCTATCGCAGGCGGCGTTAGGAGAGGGTCCATGGAGTATTCGGTCAGGTACACGCCGTTTTTCATGCTGGCATGCGTGCTGATTGTCTCCCTGGTCGTCGGTCTCATGTCACGGCGACAGGACAAGGGCGGCTACGGTCTGCAGGTTCGTTCGATCGGTCATGCCAATATTGGTGCGGCCATCGCATCCAACTGGATGAGCGCAGCATCTTTCCTCGGGATTGCCGGGGTCTTTTTTCTGAATGGCTATTTCGCCTTCGCCTATATCCTTGGCTGGACCGGCGGGTACGTTCTGCTCCTAGTCCTGATGGGCAGCCAGATTCGCCGCTTTGGCAAATACACGGCACCGGACTTTGTTGGGGCCCGCTATGATTCCTCGGTAGCCAGGGTCATTTCTGCCGTCATAGCGATCATCATCTCACTGATATACTGCGTTGCCCAATACAAGGGAATCGGGTTGGTCTTTGCCTGGATGTTCGGCATCGAGTATACCCAAGCACTGATTTTTGGCATCCTGGTAACCTTGGCTTATCTGATCATCGCCGGGGCGTTGAAGGCGGCGCGCAACCCGCAGATGCACTACTTGGTCCTGATTCTCTCCTTCGTCATCCCGTTGATGATGATTGCAAAAAAACTCGGCTACAACTGGCTCCTGCCACAATTCAGCTACGGCAATGCGCTGCGTGATCTTCCCGAGCAGGTTTCCAGCGCCTACCTCTTCCCCTGGACTTTCGGCTCACCCTACGAGTGGATTGCACTCTGCTTCACCCTGATGGTAGGCACGGCCGGGTTGCCGCATGTCCTGTCACGTTTTTACACCGTGCCGAACACCCGCGACGCCCGCTGGGGAGTGGTATGGGGGATTTTTTTCATCGGCCTTCTGTACTGGAGCGCGCCGGCCTTCGGTGCCTTCGCCCGCAATTGGATGGAGCGGTCCGGAGTCGCATTCGACCCGGTTGAAGCCCAGGCCATTGCGGATATCATTGTTATCAAAACCGCGGAATGGGTCGGGGTCAATGAACTTTTGGTGAGCGTACTCGCAGTAGGTGGTATCCTTGCTGCGATCAGCACCATTACCGGTCTTCTGGTTACGGCTGCCGGAGCAGTTTCCTATGATATCTACTACCGCCTGATCAATCCGAATGCCAACGAGCGGCATCTGCTACTGGTCGCCAAGGGAGCAACCCTGATTCTGGCTCTGATTGTCCTGGTGATCGCGGTCAACCCGCCAGGACTGATTGCCCAGATCACCGCAGTCGCCTTCGCTCTCGCCGGCAATACGCTCTTCCCGGTCTTCCTGCTTGGCATCTGGTGGGACCGGGCTAACAAGTACGGGGCGATAGCCGGAATGCTGGTGGGCATCACGATCACTTTCGCCCCGATTCTGTTCGGGCACATATTCCCGCTATTACGTACTGTACTGCCACCGACTTCATCGGCCCTGATTGGTGCACCGCTGGTTATCCTGACGATGATCATCGTGTCGCGACTGACCCCTCCTCCACCGGAGCACCTGCGACGCTTCCTGGTTGAGAAAGTTCACAGCCCCTGAATTTTTCATAAAATGAACACCGGCTTTGATCAGTCGACCGGCCTGCTGCAATGCGCGAAATTTAAAAAACGTTTTATTTAACCACAGTCATAATATAGATGAAGCTGATACTCTCTGCAGGAAGTCTTTACACCTTACCCTCAACCCAGGTCTTTGAAATGGCCAGGGTTGCGGGTTTTGACGGTCTGGAAGTGATCATCAACCATGACTTCTCCGGGTCACAGGCTTTGGACCACCTGCAGGAGCTGCAAAAGATCCACCCGGTGCTTTCGCTTCACGCCCCGTTTTTTGAAATAGACGGCTGGGGCAACAAGATCGACCAGCTCAAGCGCTGTGCCGAACTAGCTCTGAACGCGGGGGTGCCGCTGATTAATTTTCACCCACCGAATTGGCTGCATTTCGAGTTCAAGTTCTGGCGATGGCTGAAACGGATTAAGGATTTTCAGGCTGAAATAGGTCAGAATGGCGTCCTGATTACAATTGAGAACATGCCGTGCCTGCCACAATTCAAGATGAATCCGTACATGCTGACCAAGATTGAGAACATGGTGCGCTTCATGGAGGAGCGGAACCTTTACCTGACCTTTGACACTGCGCACTGTGGTTCAATGCACACCGACTTTCTGGGCGATTTCCACCAGTTCTACGATTCCGGCAGGATGCGAAATATCCACTTCTCCGATTACGGCAATGGCCAGGAGCACCTCTTCCCGGGACATGGGGGCCTGCCGCTGACCCGTTTCCTGAATCACCTCAGGGAAACCGACTACGACCAAGCCCTGGTCCTGGAACTGGCTCCTCACGAATTCCCGAAAGAACCCGAATTGATTCAGGAGACCCTTGGTGAGCTATACAAATATATCTGTCAGGAAACCAGGTATTCTGCTCCCCGGACCGGGGACCTGGCGAGTTGAGTGGATCCGGTCGGCAGATCGGTCAACGAACGATGTAAACGGAGCAGTGGGCGTGCAGGGCCACTTTTGTGGAGACACTACCCAGCAAGGTACGTTTCATGCGGCCTTTTCCCGAAGAGCCGATGACGATCACGTCACAGCCCTTCTCTTCGGCAAACATCATCAACTCTTCAGCAGGGTCACCATATAGTACAAGGGCGTCTAACTGGACCGCCGCTTCCGCGGCGGCCTTCTCGACGACATAAAAGAGCCGGTCACGTTTCTCGTCCCATCCGGGCATCTCCGTTGCAGGTTTGTCCGGGAAAAAATCAGTAAAAGAAGGGGTTTTCATACTCGGCAGGACCAGCACAGCATACAGCTGACTTTTGAACTTGGTGCCGGAAATCGATGCCAGGCGGACCGCCTCTTCGGCGGCCTTGTCCGACTGGGGCGATCCATCGATGGCAACAATTATCCTCTTACTGAGTGTCAGCATGTTCAGTCCTCTTGAATTCCATAAACAGAATTTACCTGCCGCCTCGACCAGTGTCAATATCACAGAAAAATGACTTATCTGTTTGACATCTATAAAACACTATTTTAAAATCGATAAAGGCAGAGAAATAAAGGTTTCTGGATAAATCATTCAGGGCGGTAATCTAACGTAAAAAAACCAATTACCTTGACAGTTTCACTCCATTTCGATAGAAAATATGACTTGCTTGAATATTAGTAGTTTTCTCACCAATTACTCAAGGATTCTGAAAAAATGGCCCGCAAAGAAAAATCTGAATATATTATCCAGGCCGTTTCGCATGCACTGGACCTGCTCGAGCAGTTCCATGATGATGTCGATGAACTTGGCGTCACCGAACTGAGCAAGCGCCTCAAGCTGCATAAGAACAACGTGTTCCGACTTCTGGCGACTCTTGAGTCGCGAGGTTATATCGAACAGAACAAGGCCACGGAAAACTACCGCCTCGGTCTCAAGGCACTGGAGCTAGGCCAGACCTTCATCAAGCAGATGGGCCTGCTGCGGCAGGCCAAACCGATCCTCGAAAAAATGGTGGCCGAATGCAACGAAACCTGTTACGTCGCTATCTTCAAAGAAGGTCACGTCGTCTATCTCGATATGGTTGAGACAGACATGACCGTACGCGTCGTTTCACGTGTCGGCTCCCGCTTGCCTGCTTACTGCACGGCAGCCGGCAAAATCCACCTGGCTCACATGTCCGACGAGGAGATCAATGAAATCCTGCCGGACAAGGAGTTGAAGCCATACACGTCAACCACGATCAAGTCACGTGACCTACTGAAAAAGGAGCTGGTGACTATCGCTGAAGAGGGCTACGCCATCGACAACGAGGAACTCGACCTCGGGGTTCGTTGCGTCGCGGCACCGATCCGTGACTACACTCGCCGGATCGTTGGTTCGATCAGCGTCTCCGGACCAAACATGCGCCTGAACGATGAACGCATCAAAAACGAGCTGATCCCGCTGGTCACTAGTTCTGGTGAAGAGCTTTCGACAAGACTTGGTTATCACAAGTAAGATTTTGATATGAGTTTGAGGCCCCTGTTTGTTTTGCAGGGGCCTTCTTTGTTTTGGGACACAATTCTCTTTATATACACCCCATCTGCCAGGTAAAAAACCCGAATCCCGTGCGGGGTTTGTCAACAAACTGAAACCGGTTCGTCAAGAGTCGGTTTTTTTAATGCCCTGGAAGAGCGGATAGAAGATACAGAGCGGCCCGTCTAACTTCAATGTAAGACCATTTTTCACAAAAAAAAAGCCCCACAGCCAGGAGTGGACTGTGGGGCACGGGTTTGGTTAGGAGGTAAAACATGAAGAAGTATTACTCTGTTGAGATTAACCTTACCTTTTTAGTCAGGTATGTCAAGTAAAAATTTAATATCTAGTTATTTTTCAGGGTTTCTTTTGTCCCGGTTGACGCAGGAAAACAACCAAGGCGCCCTCCCCGCCATATCGGCGTGGCGCCACCCCCCACTCGACAACCTGCTCCTTTTTCTCATTGAGCAATCTCTCCATTGCACTTCGCAGAACCGGGCCACCTTCAGAGTGCAGGCCTTTGCCGGTGATCAGGATGACGGTGCTGAAACCCTGGAAGATGGCGTTCTGCAAAAAGAACGGGACCTTGGCAGTCGCCTCGTCAAGGGTCATGCCATGCAGGTCGAGTTCATCGTCCGGTTTAAGCTGGCCACGCTCCACCTGTTTCATACGCCGTGGGACGGCACGTTTGCCCGGCACGTCTCCAGACCATTCATCCTTAAAAACCTTTTCCATAGATCCGATTGCATCCAGAAAGGTATTCAGGTCACTCTCGTCATGCTGGCTTTCGGCAGCAGACGTTGTATTGGGCTTGGCTCTTTCAGGGGGGACAACATTGTTCTGCTCACCATCCTTAAGCCGTCGGACTCCCAGACAGGCCATCTCATCGAGAAAAGATGTCGGCACTTCGTCACTCCCGGATATCATCGGGGCAGAATGTTTCTGGTCGGATTTAACACAGGAGGGTTCGCTGTTCTCTGTTTCTAAAGCAGACAACCCCTTCAGGTTTTTGAAGGGGCTGTTTGAAAAGTCTTTCGGTGCGGATTTATGGTGTTGGTGTTTCTTTTTCGCCATGACTATCTTCTGACTATTTTGCGCCGTCCCTGCATTGCCTTGGTGTGCTTGCGGATCAGGGCGCCCTGTTTCTCGAGCTGGAACTGGTACCAGACATCGCCGTAATCCTGCATTTTCATCTTCTTGCCTTCTTTGAGAGCCTCCAGGTTGGCCGACATCACTTCGTTACTGCCGACCTTCTTTAAACCTTTCTCCATGATGGCAACAGCCTTGTTGCGATCACCGACCTTCTCCAGACAGAAAGCGTAAAGGCTCCAGAGTAAAGGCTCCTTGCGGGTCGCAGCAACTGCTCTGTCAAAGGTGGAGATCATTTTCTTCGGTTGATTGCGTTTCATATAGATGATGGCCAGCATCGCCATCGCCACCCAATGCCGCACAAAGCCGACCTTAAGGTAATCATATGCCTTGCTGAAGTCACGTCGCAGGTAATAAACCATGCCGATCTGCGCGTTCATCTGTTTCTTGATGTAGAACTGCCAGTGCTCGTATTTCTTCTGCACGGCTTCCAGCTTGTGGATTGCAGCATCCGGGCGGTTGGCAGCGATGTCTTTCTGTACGCTTTCCATGGCATCATTGATTCTGGCCATGATTTTTTTCAGAATGATGACATAGATGATCGAAAAGACGATAACGCCGGCAATCGACGGGACAACCGGGTGCAGGCTGGTTGTAAAATGGAGGGCGAAGCCGAACAGGGCGCCGACGGCAAGGGCAATAAATGTGGACAACATGGGACCA
>JAFDBW010000065.1 GCA_019313105.1 Deltaproteobacteria bacterium
CCCTGGTCTACAAATCGATTGACCACGTCATTATAGACGTCGGTGGAGTCGGCTATCGTCTCTTCATTCCTCTGTCAACATTCTATGCCCTCCCCGAGACCGGAGAAGCGAGCCTCTACACGCATACGCATGTGCGCGAAGACGCCCTGCTCCTCTACGGTTTCCTGACGCTCGAAGAAAAAAACTTGTTCGTTACCCTGATCGGAATCTCTGGAGTCGGGCCAAAGCTCGCCGTCAATATCCTCTCCCATATTCCGGTGGCAGACCTGAAGAAAGCCATTGCCGCCGAAGATGTAAAGCGTCTCTCCGGGCTCCCCGGAATCGGCAAGAAAACTGCTGAGAGACTGGTCCTGGAGCTCAAGGACAAGGTCGGCCCGGTCAACGTGAATTTCACCGAAGCAGGCGTCTCATCCCTGCCAGGCAAGTCGTCCGGTGATCTGATCAACGACGTGATTTCCGCCCTGGTCAACCTGGGCTACAAGGAGAACCAGGCGCGCAAGGTCCTGGAGAGTATGGAACTGGCGCCGGACGTACCGATGGAAGACGCCCTGAAAGGAGCACTGAAAGTCCTGGTTCGCTGACTTTCGGCTGAAAACAGATGGAAGAAGATCGCCTGATCACCGCTATAGAGACCGATGACGATGGGACCTTTGACGTCTCACTGAGGCCCAGAATCCTCACGGAGTATGTCGGCCAGAGCAAGGTTAAGGAAAACCTCAAGGTCTTCATCAGCGCCGCCCGCGGTCGTGGAGAATCGCTGGACCATGTGCTTTTCTATGGCCCTCCAGGCCTTGGAAAAACGACCCTCGCCCACATCATCGCCGCGGAGATGGGCGTCAACATCAAGAGCACCTCAGGCCCCGTAATAGAAAAACCGGGAGACCTTGCCGCGGTTCTGACCAACCTGGAGCCGGGAGATGTCCTCTTTATCGACGAGATCCACAGACTTTCGCCGGTCGTTGAAGAAATCCTTTATCCGGCCATGGAGGATTATCAACTCGACATCATGATCGGACAGGGGCCTTCGGCTCGAACCATCAAGCTCGACATCCCGCGCTTCACTCTGGTCGGCGCTACAACCCGCGCCGGGCTGCTGTCATCACCATTGCGTGACCGTTTCGGCGTCTTAAACCGCCTCGAATTTTATACACATGAAGAGTTGACGACGATCGTTACCCGCAGCGCCGGGATCCTAGACGTTGCAATCAATGCACAAGGTGCCGGTGAAATTGCCCGTCGCAGCCGGGGAACTCCGCGAATTGCCAATCGCCTGCTGCGACGTGTGCGGGATTTCGCACAAGTCGATGGTGACGGGTCAATTAGCAAGAAGATGGCAGACCAAGCCCTGGTTCGGCTGGAAGTCGATGAGCAAGGCTTTGACCAGATGGATCGGCTGTTGCTGGAGACAATTATTGACAAGTTCGGCGGCGGACCGGTCGGTCTTGACACCCTTGCTGCTGCAATTGGCGAAGAAAAAGACACTATCGAGGACGTCATCGAACCGTTCCTGCTGCAACAGGGGTTCCTCAACCGAACTCCGCGCGGGCGACTCGCTACACATCTGGCATACTCTCATCTTGGCCGCACGCCCGGATCAAAAACCGATTCGGGACCACTTTTTTCATGAAACAGATCCCGGAGGAGCAATTTTCCCTGTTCTACGGAAAAATCTTGTGATAATTTGAGAATCTTGGGGGTGAATCAAGCACTTGCCCTGCTGACACACCCCGAGGGCCGTCACGGTGACGGCCCTCAGTTATTTCAAACTGTGAAAGCCCTGTCTGCAGATTTGGCTATCGGGATCATAAGCAGGTCATCCTGGGGCACATCATCTACTGTCCTTTGCAAACTCTTGACAGCGTCGCGTTTCAATCATTTGTTGGTTTCTTGTGTTTTCACGTGCACCTCTATTGAGTACGAGACCATACACGGCTGATCCATGGACCCGAACCTCCTGCAACAGTTTCGCCAGCAACTGGCCACGTGGATTGACCAGCAGATGGAGGCGCAGCGCCTCTCTTTCCGACGACTGGAAATCTGTCCGAGGTTGCTGACTGAACATGGCAGGCAAGCTCCGGACCTCGTGCTCTGGATCAATCGCGACAGCCAGCTGGCGGGCAGCATGATCCTTTTACCGGACGCGGTTGACAGCCAACTTCTTGACAAAGCTGTCGCCATGGCCGGCGCCCTGGGGTTGGGACACTTCACAACCTGGGCCGCCAGGGACGTCATAATCTGGCAAATCGCTGACGGCGTTCCGGTCCAGCTGCACTGTTTTTCCCTTCCACCGGCGAATCGCGTCGTTCCGGATGACTTTCAAAACACGCTCAATGATCTGCTTGAGAAGCTTAAATTTATTTCTGTCAGCACGGCCCTGTCCACCCTTGATTTCACGTTGCATTACTACGCAAATCTCTGCCTACGCAACCTTCAGGAGCTTGCCCCAGGCCTGACGGTCAGCGCTCGCCTGGCTGCCGGACAAACAGCGGCCGACGAGTGGCTGGAACTCGCCCCTTTGGAAAAAGCCTGGATGAGCCTGTGGCGCACGCTTTTCCTGATCTGCAAAAAAAACTTGCCGCCCGGGTTAAATCCGGAAAGACTGGAGCAGGTACTGCATTATGCCTTGGCAGACCTAATCAACCTTGACGGAAGACTTGCATGGCTCGAGATTAGAGACAATGAGCCCCCTCTGCAGGATCAGGAAGCCGTACGCCTGCATCACCTGGCCAGCAGGATGCGTCAGCTTGGATGGCCGCAAAACGAAAACCAGGCCCTTGCCCTGATTGATCTTCTTTTACTTGAAGTTTCCTATCGCTATGACCTAGACCTTCCCGAGCTGCCATGGCAAACCGATGACACGTCACTCTGGGTGAATTGCACGCCCCCGCGCACAGCAGGAGATTGGTCACTGGTTGCGCCTCGTCCGTGTCTCGCCGGGTGGGCATTGAGAGCGTCTTTGACCGAAACGTCCCAACAACGGACCTATGAAAAAGACCTTTTCTCGTTCCTGCCGATAAAGAAATTCACATCAGCCTTGGCTGTTTTCAGCAACCCGCAGGCACTCAATCGGAACGAAAGGGAGTCGCAGCTGATACGGTTGCGCCAGGTCTGGCCAAACCGGCGGTTCGATCTGCCGAACAAAACCCCGGTCTGGCTTTGGGAGGCGCTTTATCTCGCCGGTCAGGTATCTGAAAAGCTGTGCCTGGTTCTGCCGCAGGCCTGGCACAAGGCTCCGGGAGTGGCGGTCCTGTGGTCAATTCTGGGCGAGCATTATCAGCTCGCTGAGATTGCCTGCTATGGGCAAGGCAGGCAGGCCTTTCGGTTGATGCGATCCAACCGATCCATGACACATGTCCAAGTCCACCTGCCGAACACAGAGTTCGAGGTCCCGACAACCGCAATCGACAAACAGCCCGGAACCTTACAGATATGGATTAACGCCCCGGAAGAGATCCGGCGCCTGATATGCGACAAGGGCTTGACGGTTGCTGGCACGCAATGGTCTGACTGGACGGATTCGCTGAAATGGGGGACATACCTTTTTCTGCACACCCGGTTCGGCAGATATCTATGGGATTTATGCAGTGATCAGGCAGACCTGCCGAAGGCGGAAAAAGTTGATGCAGCCGTACTGGTCCATGGCTTGCTGCTGCCTGATGAAAAATGCCTTGAGGACCTCAGCCTCTCTGGTTCCCAGTTGTCAGGCGAAATCCCCGAAGCGGAAAGCCTTGAGCGGGAATTCAGCAGTATCTTCGGGCCGATTCCGGCGATTCCTCAGCCGCCTGCAGAAATCGTCAATGCTCACCCAAAAACCCGGCGTGCAGGGAAGGTACAAATCGAGGAGATTACCAGGAACGTCTTCGTCGACGGGGTCCCACAATTCCCCGAACATTACCTGATGGACATCTATCGACCGGAACTGATTCATTACAATCTGCACGGGCCTCTAGAAGTCGCCGAACAATTCTTTGACCGGATATCACTGCGCACCTTTGAATCTGATCACAGGGTCGAAGTTTCGGGTAAACCCGCCGCCGAGGCACTGATTCTGGTATCTCATGCAGAACGATCCGGAGTCGATTTACCAAAAGATGAAGGTCTCCTGGAGGAGTTGCTCGAGAAATACCGTGCCGACCTCAAGCGTCTCTGGAACAATCTGGTCAAGGAGTGTCGTCTTGAAGAGCCACATCGACAGGCAGCGATAAGATTGGCGCGAAGGATCTGGCGCCAGCAGGGGTTACCGCCTGGGAACTTCTGAAAAAACCACGGCTTTAACGCATCAGCATTGCAAGTGACCAGTTTACTGGCCTTTTGTCACAAATCGTATTAATATGTTCTGGCTTGGCCAGGAATAACCCCGACCAGAAGTTGCAAAGGCTCATCAAATGAACATTCTGCTGCATATCTGCTGCGCCAACTGTGCCATATTCCCGGTTCGCACGCTACGGGAATCAGGACATGAAATTGATGGATACTTCTTCAATCACAACATCCATCCATACCAGGAATATCGTCGCCGTCTGCAAGCCGTCGAAGAATACGCTGCAGCCAGCGAGTTCAAAGTCATCTATCGGGACGAATACCTGCTGGAGGACTTTCTGGCTCAGGTTGCCTCTGAACCTGCCGGGCGTTGTACCTACTGTTACCAGTCTCGTCTCAAAGAGGCTGCAGCCTATGCCGCAGCCTCAGACTACGATGCATTCTCCACCAGCCTGCTGTATTCGCGCTACCAGAACCACGAACTGATTCGTAAACTCGGTGAAGAACTGGGCCGTTATTATGGGATAGAATTCTTCTACGATGACTTCCGGACGGGTTGGCAGGAGGGGATCAAGGCATCCAAGTCCATGGAGCTCTACAGGCAACAGTATTGCGGTTGCATCTACTCGGAAAAGGACCGCTACCATCCCAGCAGAAACAATTGATGGGCAACGGCCTGGGCAAGACATTAATCGTTGCCGGACTGCTGCTGGTCGCTGTCGGCCTGTTCCTGAATTTTGGCGGAAAACTGAACTTCATCGGCAAACTTCCGGGCGATATTCGCATCGAACGGGATAATTTTTCTTTCTTCTTCCCGCTCGGGACTTGCCTGTTGGTCTCGCTGCTGCTTTCGCTGGTTTTCTGGTTATTCAGGCGCTGAGGCGTCTACGTTGCCCGTCCCCGGAGGCCCTATGCACACCACTCCACCCAGGCCCAGAATCGGTCTTGCTCTTGGCGGTGGCGCGGCAAGAGGCCTTGCTCACATTGGCGTCCTGAAAGTCCTCGAACAAGCAGACATTCCTATTGACATCATTGCCGGTACATCCATGGGGGCCTTTATCGGTGCCATGTATGCGGCAGGCGTTCCAATCGCTCACATGGAAAAGGCTGCCCTCGAAATTGATTGGCGGAGCATGGCCAGGCTACTTGATCCGGTTCTGCCGACTTCGGGGCTGACCGACAGCAAGAAGCTGGTCTCGTTCATAGCCGCACTGCTGCCGGCGCGTGATTTCGAAGACCTCAACCGGCCACTGGCGATCACGGCAACCGACATCAACACCGGCGAGGCCGTCATCATCAAGCAGGGAGACCTGCTTGAAGGCCTGCGCGCAGGCCTTGCGTTTCCGGGAATTTTCTCTCCGGTACGTTTTGGACAGCGTTTCCTCGTTGATGGCGGACTGTGCAAACCGATCCCGATCGATGTCGCTCGTCATCTCGGTGCAGACAAGGTCATCGGGGTCTGCACTATACCGGCCGTCAGCAAACAAACCCCTGAAACTTTCCTGCCTGCCGTGCATGGTCTTGCGAAGCCGGTCAGTCGCTGGCGCAACCTGTTTAGTGCCCGCACAATAGAACAAGCATTCAGTACCGCAATCGGGCAGGGTTTGAAAGAAGACGCCCGTGGTGACCTGAAAACACCCAATATCTTCCGCGTCTGTGCCCAGAGCGTTGTCATCATGGAGAATGTCATAAATGAGCTGCACCTGCTCCAGAATCCCCACGACCTGCTGATCAAGCCACCGTTGAGCGGCATCACCCTGCTGGAGTTTCACCGTGCCAAAGAAATCATAGCAGCAGGAGAAGCTTCTGCCATAGCCGCCCTCACCGAGATCGAATATCTTCTGCAAAACGCTTGAAAGCCCCCCCTGCTCTGCTAACATGTTGATATAATTATTTCATTTAACCAAATGGATACAGACAAGGAGGCTATCATGATTGAGCTGCTCGAGAAGACCGTGCTGACTGCTGTTGGCGCAATGACCCTCACCCAGAAAAAAGCCGAAGACTTGATCCAGGAACTGCGCGAAAAGCTTGATATCAGCGAAGAAGAAGGGAAAGCTTTTCTGCAGAAAGTCCAGGAAGCGGCGAGCAAAAACCAGGAGAAGATGCAGGAGCAGGCACGTGTGGAAGTCAAAAAAGCCTGTGAACGCATGGGCGTGGTCACGACCGAGGAATTCGACAAGCTAAAGAAAAAAGTCGCATCCCTGGAGAGAAAACTCAAATAAAACATTGCAGCCAGGACCTGACCATGCTGCCAATTCTTCGCGTTAACAGAAATATTCGGACTATCCGGCGTTACAGGACAATCCTGGGCGTACTGATCAAGTACGGGTTCGGCCATTTTGTCGAACAGCTCAACATTGATTACTACCTTGAGCTGGGCAAACGCATCGTTACGCGCGACAGAATGCATAAGGAACTGGAGCGGCTCAGCCAATCTCAGCGACTGCGCATGGCCATGGAGGAACTCGGCCCGACCTTCATCAAACTCGGGCAATTGCTTTCGACTCGCCCCGATGTCCTTGACCAGGAATTCATTGAAGAATTCAGCAAACTGCAGGACGAGGTTCCTGCCGTCACGCTGGACCAGGTTAAAACCCAGATTCAGCGTGAACTGGGCTATCCGGCAGATGAACTCTTCGCTGAATTCTCGGAGCAGCCGATCGCCGCGGCAAGCATTGCCCAGGTCCATCGCGGCAAGCTCAGGAGCGGCGAAGAGGTGGTTTTCAAGATCCGGCGGCCGGGCATAACCCGAGTTGTTGAAACCGATATCGATGTCCTTATGGGGCTCGCCTACCTGATCGAA
>JAFDBW010000066.1 GCA_019313105.1 Deltaproteobacteria bacterium
ACGCATCCCTGACTTCGAGGCCGAGGAGCTTGCGAGCAGCTACGCCGACAAGGTTAGCCTTGAAATTCGCCTGCCGCAGGAGCAGCTGGCTGTCTTCGAAAACATGTTTGCCGATCTTACGGCCGGGCAGGGGATATCAAAGCAAAGATTAAAATAGGACTTGACGGGTCTTCAATCAGCGGTAAGTTGTATTCATAACCTGACGCCAACCAGACATGTTCAATAACGCCATGTTTCGCTGGCGACTCATCACCGACGAAGAGTAGCCGTTATGTACGACGAACAGGCCGAGACCGGTCATTTGGAGGAATTGCTGGCCATGCTGGGGGCCGGCCTGGACCGGTACCTTAAATTCGAACACCCGGACGCACTCCACCCCGGCAACCATTGGCGCGAGGTCCTGGAGACCCCTCTGCCGCAGCGGGGGGTCGGTATCGAACAGGTGACCCGAGACCTGGTCGAGACCGTGATACCAAACGGCTCGCCCGTTCCAAGGCCCGGTTTCAGCTCGTTCATTACCACCGGCGCAACGACCGCTTCCACCCTGGCGTCGACTGCCGCAAGCATCGCCTCCCCACAACGCTATATGCTCACCGCGTTTAACTTCCTGGAAGAGCTGTCCCTGCATTGGCTGGCGGAGATGTGTGGCCTGCAGGGTATGCAGGGTGTCTACAGCAGCGGCGGCTCCGTGGCCAACCTGGTCGCCTTGGGTGGGGCTCGGCAGCACGCGTTCGAGAAGATCGGCCATGACCCTGCGGCCGATGGCGTTAAGCTGCAGGCCGCCGTGTATGCCAGCGAAGAGTGCCATCACACCATTCAGCGCTCCTGCGGCGTCCTAGGCCTCGGTCGGCATTCGATTAACTTGATTTCCTGCAACAGTGCGGGCCGGATGAAGCCGAAGGCGCTAGAGCAAGCGCTTGTCGCAGACCGGGCCAAGGGGAGGGTACCCATCGCCGTTGTCGGGAATGCCGGCACCACCAACACCGGCGCCATCGATCCCCTGCAGGCCCTGGGAGAGATCGCCGCCGAGCATGCAATCTGGTTCCATGTTGATGGTGCCTACGGTCTGCCCGGGATTCTCGACGAGCAGGTGAGCCATCTTTTCCGTGGCCTGGAGCTGGCCGATTCGGCGATTGTCGACCCGCATAAATGGCTGGGCGCATCTGTCGGCGTGGCCGCCACCTTCGTGCGCGACCGGCAGCTTCTCTACCGCGCTTTCACCCAGGAGCCCGCCGACTACCTGGAGGGGGCGGTGGAACAGGAAGACCCCGCACTGTCGTCCTTCCAGCACTCCCTGGACGATTTCGGCATCCCCTATTTCGACTTCGGGGTCGAGTTGAGCTCGCCCTGCCGCGGCGTGGTCGTCTGGGCGCTGATTCATGAAATCGGGGTCGAGGGGATGCGGCAGAGGGTAAAGCGGCACAATGCCATGGCGCGCCATATCGCGGCGTTCGCGCGCAGGCATCCCAACCTGGAAGTCCTGGCGGAGCCGACCCTGTCCATATGCTGCTTTCGCTACGTGTCCCCGGACATCGCCGATCTCGACCATCTCAACAAAAGGCTGCACCGCCGATTGATTCGGGAGAATGAATATATGCCGAGCACGACCCGTGTCCAGGGGCGGTTGGCGCTTCGCCCCTGCTACGTCGGGGCCCGGGCGGACCAGGCCCAGGTTGACGGCTTGCTGGAGGCCGTTTTGCGAATCGGTGGGAAACTGGCGAGGGGCATTCGCAACGAAGGTTAAGCCGGCGACCTTGTCACTGCTGGGATTCGGGTGCCACAAGCTTGTCTGTGCAAATTATTAACGGATTATCATCTGGTGTCGAAAAGTATGTGCAGGATACATTTGCTACGATCTACCATCACCGTTCCAATACAAGGTCATTGGCATTTTAAGGTATTATTGCTCTGGTCGATTCATGCGCCAGGATTCAGGCGGCAGAAACGTCACTTTCAGGCCGAAGGGTGAAGCGATCTTCTCCAGTGTCGCCAGGGTCGGATTCCCTGAACCGTTTTCAAACTCCGATAGGATGCGGGGCGAGACACCGGCAACCTTCTCGGCGTAATCTTTTTGCGTCATACCGAGAATCTTGCGCATTTGCCGTGTCGCCTCTCTTATCCCTATAGCGCCTGCCGCGAGATCCCCGTAGAGGGCCTCTTTCATCCCGGTCATCTCTTTGTTGTTAGGGCGTTTCATTATTCACTCCAGTCAGAGGATTATGGCTTGGCGCTTTCCAACCCTCTTGCAACTTCATTGATCCAGCTTGCCAGTCGTTCAATTATCTCGTCATCAACCAGACAGCCGCGCATAACATCCGGCAGAGCCTTGACCTTGTCGCTCAGAGAGGCGATCCAGGCTCTATCTTCCAAGGGTGCAAGTGCGTAGCTGAGCTTTTCGCAGATCCTTCCCCATTCCGGCTGACTACCGGGACGCTCATCTTCCCAGCGTGTCACGCGATTGATCCCTTCCGGGTCGAGGAACATAGGCGCGATGTCGTAAACGGGCGAGAGCGCAATCTGGCCATCAATTCTCAGGACAGCGCTGTTGCGACCATGGTTGTCAGTGCTGCGCAACGCTAAGTTCAAGACATCTCTCAGAATGTATTCGCGTAATTCATTAGCGGGATCCGTGGCATGTTTAGCCAGAGCTTTGCAGTAAATGTCGTGGTGCACGGAAGCGCCAAACCCCGGGATGCCAGCTAGGGCGTATAGACTGTGCATGCCATAACGGATGACTCTGCCGTTGTCGATAACACGATCAAATCTGGGTACAAACAGGGTGTTGTTCTCATATACCAGTGGCACACCGGTTCGAATGCCGAATTGTCGAGCGACCTCCAGGTAGGGTGCTTCATTTTTTAGAACTTGCTGGTTTCGGGCATCCGTGCGCTTTCCTCGGGGGAATTTAACTAGCCAGAAACGAGCAGCCTTATCGTCTGACAATGCGCCTTCAGCGTGAAACATTCCGGCAGCATCCTCGATCAGTAAATACTTGGGGGCCTCGCCTTGAACGCTGGAAGCTCCTGCGACATGTGCGCCCCTCTCTGCGGCGTATTCCAAAAAATTTTCGCGCTGCTCAAGAATATCGGTGCGAGGGAACCCGTTTTTGAACTGGTCCGGGGGCGGAGGTTGAACTGCCTCGGTTATGCGCAGGTGCCCGGGCGGGCAACCTGATCCTTTGACGAGCATGTGCCAGTCGACCTGAGAGCCATCCTTTGCGATTTGCATCCTTCTGAGCCAGGTGCGTCTCCCAGCTCCTGATGGCAGCAGATCGACCAAAAAAGGTGGCCAGAAGTCAAACTTAAACAGTTCAAAACCGACCGTTAGGCCCGGGACAAGTTCTGCTTCAGGGTGACCCAGGTTCTCTACTGCGTAGTCGACATTATATTCCAAGCGGCATTCCCCTTCAGTACCCTTCTCCAGAGTTGTCCTGTAGGGGGCAAACGTTGCTGCGGTCTGCCAGCGACCTTCAAGATATATATCAATGTGACAACTCATTTAACTCACAATAGTGGTCAATAAAGACCTTCCTCCATGTATGTTATTCATCTTAGTGATGTCTGTGCATTGTCCGAGAAGAAACTTCCGTCTTGAATATTCACTATAATGAATTATTTTCTTCGTTTTTGCAAGAAAATATTCACTATAGTGGTTTTTTTGTTAAGTATTGCTGATGGTGAAAGAGGCTGGGGTAAGGCGAGCGTTTACTTAAAGACTAAACACTCCTCCCAATGCCCACAACCGTCCGGCTCGGGGAGCCATGCTTGATGAAATGGAGTATCTCAAAAACGAACCTATCCAGCTTCGTTTGGTGGATAGGTTCGAAGACAAAAGATTTCCCTTTGTTCGGCTCTCAACCTTTTTTACAGACAACACAGTCCTTAAAGTTGCGTTTGCAGATGCAATCCTCTTTGGAAAACCATAGATCGATTCAGTCAGAAGAATAGGGCGACAATATCCCAGTGCAGGATATGTTGCGTCCTTCACACAATGGCGACACCCGGACAATCCCACTCTATACAACAGTTGGGGAAACTGCTCTGCAATGCGTGTGATTCCTGTTAATGCACCCAGCAGATGGCAGTGACCTGCAACCTTCAGACATAATGCCTGCCAGTAGTAATCAAGCGCCTCGCTCAGGTTCCACAGAAGGTCCGGTAGGGTTGGTCTGAAGGCGGTGCCGGAGAGCGGTAAAGGATCTGCTCCGGGGTGTCGTCGTAGGGTCTGGCCAGCACCGACAGAAGCCGTTGTAGCGGCTGGTAATCCTCTTGCCCGGCCGCGGTCAGGGCTTCCTCGACC
>JAFDBW010000067.1 GCA_019313105.1 Deltaproteobacteria bacterium
ACCGGGACACCTTCACCGTCAGTGATCTGACGAACACGCTCGACCCAGTCTTCGTCCCGGTAGAGTAACGGGTAATCACAACCATGGGCCATGGCGAGTTCGGCTTTCTCCTCGCTGCCGACCGTGCCGATGACTGTCGCGCCAAGTTGCTTGGCCCACTGGCAGGCAATCAGGCCGACCCCCCCGGCAGCAGCATGGAACAGGATCGTGTCTCCCGGTTTGACGTGGAAAGTGCTGCGCAGCAGGTATTGCACGGTCATGCCCTGAAGCATCATGCCGGCAGCCTGTTGGTCGCTGATGCCATCCGGCAGTGTCACCAGCCGGTGCGCAGGAATCAGGCGCTCCTGCGCGTATGCGCCTGGCGGCAGACCGGCATAGGCAACGCGATCACCCGGAGAGACTTCGTCTACACCTTCGCCAACGGCCACCACGACCCCGGCCCCTTCCATGCCCGGGATTGCCGGTAAATCCCCCAACGGATAAAGTCCGGAGCGATGATAGATATCGATGTAATTCAAACCGACCGCGGTTTGACGGAGATGGACTTCTCCCGGCCCGGGAGCGGTGACCGGAGCGTCTTCCCATCTCAATACCTCCGGGCCGCCATATTCTTGAATGCGGATTGCTTTGCTCATAACCAACTCCTGTCGCTTGAGTATGCAAACCAACCATATCAATACAATCGTCCCAGTCAAGTTCCAGCGACTGTCAACCTCCTGAAAACATTGTTCTATGTACATTGACAATTGGTCATTTTCAGGCAATAGTAAGGACTGTTGTAATTTGGTTAAAAAGCACGCCTGAGCGGGTCAGGCAGAACATTAAACGTCAAATCGAACTGCAAGGAGGAGAGAAGATGACAAAGATGTCTAGATTCACCAAACTGCTGGTTGCAATGCTTGTGGCCTCCGGCCTGATCCTGGCGACAGGCGGCTGGACCGATGCCCAGGCTGCACCCAAGTACCGTTGGAAGCTCGCTCAGACATGGGGGACCGGCTTCCCGATCTTCGGCGATGCAGTCAACTTGATGGCCGAACTGGTCAAAGAAATGTCCAACGGTGAAATGGAAATCCGCATCGATTCATCGAACAAGCACAAGGCGGCCTTCGGCATCCTGGACATGGTCATGGCCGGTCAGTACGAGATGGGCCACTCGGCCTCCTACTACTGGAAAGGCAAAGACGTCAACACGATGTTCTTCACCACCATGCCCTTCGGCATGATCGCTCCGGAACAGTATGCCTGGTTCTACTACGGCGGCGGCATGGAGTTGATGAAGAAAGTCTACGACAAGCACGGCGTCTACTCCTTCCCGGGCGGCAACACCAGCAACCAGATGGGCGGCTGGTTCCGCAAGGAGATCAACACCCTGGATGATTTCAAGGGCCTCAAGATGCGCATCCCCGGATTTGCCGGCGAGGTTCTTTCCAAGCTCGGCGTTGTCGTCACCAACATCCCGCCAGGTGAACTCTACACGGCACTTGATCGCGGCACCATCGATGCTCTGGAATGGGTTGGCCCGTCTCTCGACCTGAATATGGGCTTCCAGAAAATTGCCCCTTACTACTATACAGGTTGGCATGAGCCTGCCACCGAACTGCAGTTTATGGTCAACCAGAAGAAGTTCGATGAACTGCCCAAGCACCTGCAGAAGATCCTGACCATCGCCATGCAGTTTGCCGCCTATGACATGTATGCCCGGTCATACCATGAGAGTGCCGTAAACTGGGCCTCGATCGAGAAGGAATATCCGAACGTCAAGATTCGCACATTCTCACCGGAAATTATTGCCGCCATGAAGAAGGCCAATGATGAACTTCTGGAAGCAACCGCGGCCAAGGATGCAACTTTCAAGGAGATCTGGGAGTCTCAGAAAGCCTACATGAAGAAGGCCCGTAAATGGACTGCAATCTCTGACTTCGCTTATCTGAAAGACAACCTCGAGTAACCCCTGCGCGGGCCCCCGGCATAACCGGGGGTCCGCCTCCAACCTGTTTGCAAGGTTCTCAATGCTTTTAAAACTGGAAAAGTTCTTCGATCGTTTTTCCGACATCATGGGATGGATCGCTGGATTCCTGAACCTGGTCATGCTCCTCAATGTTTTCTACGATTCGATCATGCGTTACTTCTTCAACACCGGATCGATCGCCATGCAGGAGATGGAGTGGCACCTGTTTGCCGTAGTCTTCCTGTTCGGTATGGCTTTTGCCCTCAAAGAAGACGGTCATGTCCGGGTCGATATTCTTTATGACCAGTTCTCTCCCCGCTGGAAAGCGGTGGTCAATATCAGCGGCACCCTGCTGTTTTTGATCCCTCTGAGCATACTGATTGCCGAAGGCTCTTACTGGTATGTGCATGAAGCCTATACCTCGGGCGAGATCAGCGGCGACCCTGGCGGCTTGACCCATCGCTGGCTGATCAAATCGGTGATCCCGGTCTCCTTTGTCTTCCTGATCATCTCTGCGACCGGGTTCGTTATCCACAACATCCGTATTTTCAGAGGTTTCGAAACGCCTCCAGTCCGCAAGATCGAGGATGAAATCCTTTGATGCGTCCCCCTGCAGAAGTGACATCTATGAATTTGCTCAATACGACCTCTGGTCGTTTGCATAAAGGCATGAACGAATGATTGGTCTTGTGATGTTCGGCGTCGCCCTGCTGATGCTGCTGATCGGTTTTCCCGTCGCTTTCACCTTTGGCGGCATTGCGGTCTTTTTTGGCCTGTTTGCTGAGGGAGCGCAAATTTTTTCCCTGATGCCTCATCGCATCTGGTCGATCATGAACAACACCATCCTGATGGCCATCCCGCTCTTTATCTTCATGGGGATCGTGCTGCAGAAATCCAACCTTGCCGAACGTCTGCTCGAGTCGATGGGTTTTTTGTTCGGTGAAATTCGCGGCGGCATCGCCATCTCGACAGTCCTGGTCGGTGCCTTGCTGGCCGCATCCACCGGCGTCGTCGGGGCGAGCGTCGTGGCCATGGGGGTCATCTCCCTGCCGGTCATGCTCAAGTACAATTACGACAAGCGGCTTGCCACCGGTGCGATCTGCGCCGCCGGCACCCTGGGACAGATCATCCCGCCGTCGATTGTCTTGATCATTCTCGGCGACGTGTTCCAGGAACCGGTCG
>JAFDBW010000068.1 GCA_019313105.1 Deltaproteobacteria bacterium
AGGGCATGAGTGAATCGGCAGCAGATCAGCCACCGAGGTAGGCTTTTTTGTTTTCGGGGTTTTCAAGGAGTTCCTGACCGGTCCCTTCGGCGACGATATTGCCGGTGTCGAGTACATAACCGCGGTGGGCCAGGTGCAGGGCGAGGTTGGCGTTCTGTTCGACGAGCAGGATGGTCATCCCTTCTTCGTTGAGCTGCTTCAGCTTGCGGAAAAGCTCGTACTTGAGTACCGGAGCCAGTCCCATTGAAGGCTCATCCAGCAGCAGGACCTTGCAGCCGGTCATCAGCGCCCGGCCGACTGCCAACATCTGTTGCTCGCCACCGGAGAGCGATTCACTGCGTTGGTTGCGGCGTTCCTTCAGTCGCGGGAACAGGTCGAAAATCCGTTCGTATTCTGTCTCAAGATCGGCACTCTTGGCACGGGAATAGGTGGCAATCTTTAAATTCTCCATGACCGACAGGTTGCCGAAGATCCGCCGTCCTTCCGGAGATAGGGCGAGATGCATCTTTTTTACCACATCGCTTGGCTTGGCCTTGAGGATAGATTCGCCCATGAACCTGATATCGCCGCCAACCACGCGCGGTGCTTCCGGCGGCGGCAGCCGGGTGATGGAGTAGAGGCTGGTTGTCTTGCCGGCACCGTTGGCGCCGATCAGAGTGACAATTTCGCCTTCGTTAACATGAAAGCTGACTCCGTGCAGCGCCTGGATGTTACCATACTTAACTTCGAGATTTTCGACTTGCAGAAGCATCAGATATTATCATCTCCCAGGTACGCGGTGATGACCGCGGGATGGTTGCGAATTTCGTCTGGTGTGCCTTCGGCAATCGTTTGACCGAAGTCGATCACTTTGATATGGCTGCAGAGTTCCATGACTACGTCCATGTGGTGCTCGATCATCCAGATGCTGACATCGAATTTTTCGTGAATCCAGCGAATCAGTCGGATCAGGTCTTTGACATCATGTGAGTTGAGACCGGCAGCCGGCTCGTCGAGCAGCAACAGTTTCGGATGGGTCGACAAGGCACGGGCGATCTCCAACTTGCGCTGGGTGCCGTAAGGCAGATTTTTCGGAAGCTCTTCTTTGAAGCGCTGCAGATCGAACACTTCGAGCAGTTCTTGTGCTTCCTGGGCAACCTTAGCTTCTCGTTTTTTATATCGTTTGCTGCGAATCACGCTGTGGAAGAATCCATAGCCGAGCCAGTAGTGCTGAGCGACGCGGATGTTGTCGAACACCGTCATATCGTTCCAGAGACGGATATTCTGGAAGGTGCGGGCAACACCAAGTGAAGTCACTTTATGCGGTTTGAAGCCGGCCGTCGGTTTGCCGTCCACCAGAATTTGTCCCTCGGTCGGCTGGTAGAAACCGCTGACCAGGTTGAAGACGGTGGTCTTGCCGGCGCCGTTGGGGCCGATCAGTCCTGTCAGTTCCCCTGACATCAACTTGACGTTGAAGTTGTCAACGGCAGTTAGACCACCGAAACGTTGACTGAGGCTGTTGACTTCAAGGACCGGCGCATTTTCTGTCTGTACTTGTGACTGTGCCATCATTTAAACCTGTAAAATTTCTTCAGTTTGGGAAAGACATCTCCCAGTTCCCGGTTGCCCATGATCCCTTCAGGGCGGAACTGCATGACGATGACCAGCAGCAGCGGAATCATCACCCATTTGATAACACCTGCCGAGGGCTCCCAGTCGGGAAACATCATGGTGACAGGTGAGAGCAGGCCGTCGATGATCGCCTGGGAGCGGAGCACTTCCAGCAGACCGGTGAAGATGATGGCGGAAATGACGGCACCAGACAGAGACCCCATGCCGCCGAGATACACCATAACCAATGCCTCGGTCGATTTAAGAATGTTGAAAGACTGCGGATTTACGTAGCCGATGATGTGCGAGTAAAGTCCGCCAGCGCATCCTGCCAGGCCGGCAGCGACCATAAAGTTAATGATTTTGATCTTGTTGGTGTTGACGCTCATGATCTCCGCGGCCACCTCGTCCTGGCAGATGGCGTTGACGCCTTTGCCGTATGTGGAGGAAATGAAGCGCCGGATCACCCAGACAGTGAAGATGGTGAAGTTGATGACCCAGAAAAGCATCCAGGGGCCATCGAAAATGTCAATCATTGCCCAGACGGTATCTTTCATGCCCTGAAAACCGCGCGAGCCGCCGATGAAGTCCATGTTCTCTATGGCCGAGATGATCATGTAGTTGACGGCAATGGAAATGATCGCCAGGTAGTCGTCGCGGGTTTTGAAGGACGGCACCGATACCAGCAAAGAGGAGACGGCAGCCACAGCCCCGCCGATCAGCACGATGATCGGGAAAACGATCAGCACCGAGGCTGCCGGCAATAACGGGTCGCCGAACTTGCTGCCGAAACAGAATACCGACAGGATCGAAGAGATATAAGCGCCGATGCACATGAAGGCCGCGTGGCCACAGGTGAATTCACCCATATTGCCGTTAACCAGGTTCAGGCTGGTCGACATCATGATGTTGATGCCGATGGTCATAAAGACAATCTGGATATAGCTGTCGATGATGCGGAAGTGGGCCGCGAATAACAGGCCGATGGCAAAGACGACCAGCAGGATGTTGAGAGAATATTTTTTCATAGATTAATCTCCCAACCTATATCTTGGTCGACTGCGGCATACCGAACAGCCCGGTCGGCTTCATCCACAGAATCAACAGCAAAATGGTGAAAGCGAACAGATCCCGGTAGGTCGAGGGGAAGACTGAAACCACGCCTACCTCAATGAAACCAAGCAGGAAGCCGCCCACAAACGCCCCCTTGATATCACCGATACCGCCTACCACTGCGGCGATAAACGCCTTCCAGCCGATCAGCATGCCCATGAACGGTTCCAGAACCGGGTAGCTCATGGCGAACAACAGTCCGGCCAGACCGGCAAATCCAGAGCCGAGGATAAAGGTGACGACGATGATGTTGTCGACGGGAATGCCCATCAGCGGGATGGCAAATTTGTCATATGAAATGGCGCGCATCGCCATCCCGACCCGGGTGCGGGTGACCACCCATTGCAGGAACAGGAAAACCAGAATAGCGGCCACGATGACCATGACTTTAAGGTTGGTCAGGGTTATGCCGCCAATATTCCAGATCTGTTTTTCAACCAGTTCGGGAAACTTCAAACGGCTGGCGCCGAGCACGGCCAGATTCGAGTACTCCAGGATCAACCCGCACATCAGTGCGGTGATGACCACGTAGAGCCGGTGCGCACCTTTGCGTCGCAGGGGACGGTAAGCGACTCGCTCCAAGGTTACGCCGACCAGCGAGGTCAGGACCATGGTCAGGGGCACGATCACGATAAAGGCCATCACCGGCGAGAGCCCGACGAGTGGGCCGATAAGGAATCCGGCAAGGAAAAACGAAATGTAGGCCCCGACCATGAAGATATCGCCGTGGGCGAAGTTGATCAGGCGCAACACCCCGTAGACCAAGGTGTACCCGAGGGCGATGAGAGCGTAGAAGCTCCCCCACTGCAGGGCGTTCAAGACATTCTGAATGATGAAATCCACTAGACGCTACTTCCTTGAAATAATTATTATGGATGTTGCAAAACTCACTGGCTGTGAAGATGCTTTTATTCGGCGCTCTACTTTAATCTTTTTTTGTGAATGCATCAATCGTTGATTTCCTGGTCCATGATTACCAAAACGGGATTGGACAAAAAAGGACGGGGGTCCACGGACCCCCGTCCTTTTTTCTTGCTTAGTGTGTTGCCTTTTATGGGCAAACGGACTCTTCGAAAACAAAGGTGCCTTCGTCGGAGACTTTAACTACGACAGCGCACTTGATCGGGTCGCCTTGCTCATTAAACTTGGACGAGCCGGTGATGCCGTCAAACGACTTAATGGCGGCGAGACCGTCACGGATGGCTGCGCGCATTTTGCGCGGGTTGGAGTCGACCATGCCGGCGTTCTTGATCCCCTCTAGCATCAGACCAATGGAATCCCAGGTCAGGGCAGCGTAGTCAGCTGGCTCTTCACCGTACTTTTCCTTGTAGCGGTCGATAAAGACCTTGGTCGCGCCCGTGGCGCCGGCAGCAGCGTAATGGGTTGAGAAGTATTGGCCGTTGCACTGCTCGCCACAGAGTTTGACCAGGTCCGGGGTGCCCCAGGAGTCGGACCCCATGAAGGGACCTTTGTAACCCAGGTCACGCGCCTGCGGGATAATCAGGGCGACCTGGTTGTAGTTCTCCGGCACAAAGATGAAGTCCGGCTTGGCAGCGATGATGGTGGTCAGTTGGGCGGAGAAATCCTGGTCTTTGGTGCCGTTCGACTCATAAGCGACGACCGGGCCGAGCCCCTTGGCTTCCCAGGCAGCTTTAAATACTTCTGCCAAACCGACAGAATAGTCGTTGGCGATGTCGAAGAGCACAGCTGCAGTCTTGGCACCGAACTTCTTGGCCGCAAAGTCGGCGATTACTGGCCCCTGGAAGGGATCGAGGAAGGCTGCGCGGAAAACCCAGGGACGGTCCAGAGTCGTATTGGGATTGGTAGACCAGGGGCTGATCATCGGCACCCGGTTTTCGTTGGCGGTACCGCCGGCAGGAACTGCCTGCTTGGAGGAGTTGGGGCCGATAATCGCCACGACCTCTTCCTGTTCGATCAGTTTGAGTGCAGCGTTGACTGCCGAGTCGGCCTTGGCCTCGTTGTCCATGTAGATGAACTCGAGCATGTACTTTTTGCCGCCGACTTCCAGTCCACCGGCACCATTGATGTCGGCTTTATACATCTCAGCGGC
>JAFDBW010000069.1 GCA_019313105.1 Deltaproteobacteria bacterium
AAGGTCGCCAGGTCGCCAGGGATCGAACCTTGGGGGCCATAGCTTTTTTGTATTAAAAAGCTTACTGAATACCTTATATCAACAAGAAGCAGTTTGTCCTCTCAGAAGTCGTGACTTATAGGACAACTCTCTACAGAGTGGCGTTTTAGCCGTCTAGTTGTTCAAACTTATATCCAACTCCATAAACAGAATGTATTAAATTCCCGCCCTCTGAAATAGAGGCCATCTTTTTACGCAGTTTTTTGATATGGCTGTCAATAGTCCGGTCTTCTACGATGCGTTGATCCGGGTAGATTTTTTCCATTAACTGGTCTCGGGAGTAGATACGGCCCGGAGATTTGGCGAGGGCGCTGAGGAGTTGGTACTCCACTGCGGTCAAATCAAGCTTCTGGCCGTGCAGGGTTGCCAGGTACCGTGATTCATCCAGAACCAATTCTGCATTTGCGATCACCTCATGTCCAGCTGTACGCCTTAAAACCGCCTTGACTCGGGCGATAACCTCGCGTGGACTGAATGGCTTACAGATATAATCATCGGCTCCAATCTCAAGTCCCAACAGCCGGTCGATTTCTTCGATGCGTGCGGTCACCATAATGATTGGCAATTCAGAAAAATGCCGCACCTCTTTGCAAATCTCCATACCATCTTTCCCCGGCAGCATCAGGTCGAGCAGGATCAGACCAGGGGCTTCCCGCTTGACCCATTCAACGACCTCCAAACCATTATCAATAACATAGGGCGACATTCCTGCCTGGGCGATGTAATCACTCAAAATCGAAGCAAGCCGTGGTTCATCTTCAACGATCAAGATTTTACGACACATGGTCTATCCGTTTAAAGGAAGGCTGATGTTAATCCAGAGCCCTCCATGGGGCGATTGTTTGGCCTCTATGTTCCCACCGTGAGCCTCCACGATATTACGACAGATTGACAAACCCAAACCAGCGCCACCGACTGCACGATTACGGGATGATTCCACCCGGTAGAGGCGATCGAAAAGATTTTTCAAATCACCTTCTGCAACACCCGGCTCTGAATCAAGAAAATGGATTACCAGCTGAGAATCCGAGTTTTCCGTGCGAACCTCCAAACGACCGCCAGGTTCGGTATAACGCAGACTGTTCTCAAGCAGGTTGGCAAACAACTGCTGAAGACGTTCCTGATCCGCCAGTATCTTCAGCCCGGCACCAGCGCTCAGATTGATATCCATACTCAGCTTGTGATCATTGAGACGCGGCTGAAAGATTTCAATGGTGTTTTTCAAGATGACTATCGGAGCAATCATTTCCTTTTTATAGGTCAAGGCCCCTAAATCCGACATCGACAGTTCATAAAGGTCGCAAATCAGGCGGTTGAGCTGCATCACCTCGCCATGTAGTGCTTTTAGTGTTTGTGGAGTTACTTCGCGAACCTGGTCCTGTAAAGCTTCAATTTCTCCACGCAGTACCGCCAAGGGAGTGCGCAGTTCATGAGAGATATCGGCCACCCATTGGCGACGGGCCTGTTCATTTTGCTCCAAGGTGTCTGCCAGCCTATTGAAATCCCTTGAGAGCTGGCCAAGCTCATCCTCCGTGTTGACAGGTGTGCGAACTTTGTAGTTGCCACGGGTAAGTTCGCGGGTTGCTGTAGCAAGGGTTTTAACCGGCCGCACCAGGCGACTGGTGATCGGCATGGTTAATAATGCTGCAAAGAGCACGATGCCGAGAGCTATCAAACCGAAAGTGGCTTTTTGTTCCTTGAGGAATTGTAACTGCAACGTATCGACAAGCTGTTTTTGCGGGGCCAGACCAAGCTGGCCAATGATCGTTCCATTATGCTTGAGAGGTGTGTACTCAATCTCCTCAAACATATGGGGAAAACCGAACAGGACGTCTTGGCTGGCATCAAGCAGTACGACCCGTGCTTCATAATGACGCAACTTGTCAGGAGGCAGGTTCCGGGGCACAGGCCGCCTTAAATCCCTGGGGGGGGTATCCCGGTGATCTCTCAAATGAGGCGGAAGGGGCCTGTTATGGTCTGAGCCACGGAGCAAGCTAACCCATAGAGCCGGCCTATCACGTAAGGAATCCCAGTTACCTTCTGCAGCATAAAGATTCTGCAGTTCGCCGGCGAGTTGCTCAAGACGGGACTGCTCGCTGGCATTGACAAACTGAATGAAACCACGGTGGAAATTCCACTGGCCAACCAGGTGGATGGAAATGACCACCAGGCTGATCGACGCAAGGATCGTCAACAACAGTTTATATTTGATAGAGACGCGCATTAAATCTCCATAAATGCGGATGGTTTATATCGTTGGTAGCATAACCTTTTCAGAGAAAACCAGAAGTTTCTCATCATCCCTTTGTATTTCCACATTTCTTCCATATTTGCTCCTCATTCAGGCACTAAATTGCAATCAAACGCAAATGTAGCACCAACCACAAATAAGAAAGGAGCATGACAATGAAGAACTCAAAAATGAACAGCATGATCTGCTTACTGATCCTGGTTAGCCTGATACCGATTACGTGTTTGGCTTACGGAAATGATGGTGAGGGTAAGCGACTTAAGGGGCCACCACCTGAAGCTTTTGAGGTCTGTGAAGGCAAGCAGGCTGGAGACAGTGTTGAATTTGCCGGTCGCCGTGGTGAGACTTTAACGGCGACCTGCGAGGAACGAAACGATCAACTGGTTGCTGTCCCGGAAGGAATGCGAGAACACAAGAGGCAAAACCGAGACTGAATTTGACCATTTTTGAACCGATTTTTAACTCACCAACAAAGACATTAAGGAGAACGTCATGAAAGGCAGAACAACCACATTTATCTTTATCGGAATCATGCTGGCAGCCGGAATCTTCGGCGGTATAAGCTTCGCTGAAAAAATTAACAAGCCGTCGTTTGAGGATCGTCAGGAGTGCATGGAAAAGGAACATGAAAGACGTTCCGAGATCATGGCCGAGGTGCTTGATTTGAACGAGAGCCAGCAGGACAAGATTCGCTCCATCCATGAAGAGGAACGTGCCGACATGAAAGAAATCATGCAGCAGATACGAGAGGGGCATGAGCAGATGCGGGCTCTACTGAAAGCCGATTCTTTCAATGAGGACGCGGTCCGCACGCTTGCCAAAGCTCAGGAAAGTCAGAGAACAGAGATGTTTGTTTCCCGTGCCAAGGCCAAGCATGAGGTCTTCCAGCTGTTAACGTCTGAACAACAGAAGCTGGCAAAAAAGCTGAAGCCATTAATGCACAAGCAGGGCAAAAAGAAGTCGCCGATGCATGTAATCTAAACGTCGCAACCCCGAACAGCTCCTAATCAATGATGATGGCGCTGTTCGGGAGCTTCCATCCACATTCTTCCTAAAGAAGAGAAAGCGAAACAGCCATGAGTGAAAAATATAAAGTTTTGGTCGTCGATGACAACGAGTCAGTTCGCCTTCTGCTAAAGACCAAATTGAGCAAGAGTAATTTCGATGTCTATTGTGCAAAGAATGTACTCGAAGCATTTTGCAAATTCATAGAAGAACCATTTGATCTTGTCTTGACAGACATCTGTATGCCCGGGGTAAACGGGAACAATCTGGCCCGGTATATTCGCAACCTCAGAGCGAAAACCCCAATTATTGCCGTGACAGCATCACCGGGTCTGGCAAACGAGATTTTTGACATGGTGATTGAAAAGCCCTTCGGGCTTAAGTTTCTACTCGATACCGTTTCTTATTTTCTGCCGGGAGACAAAGACCTTTGTGACGAGCATAAATTACAGCTCTGTATTTAAAGGAAGGAAACTATCATGAGTGCCCCAAAAATCCTGTTGACGATACTCATTACATTAATGCCATTGATTGCTTTTGCCGATAATGCTGGTGATCTCAAAAAACAGATCATCCTCGACCAGAAGAAACTCAACATTATGGAGAACCTGCCCCTTTCAGATGCGGAGGCAGACAACTTCTGGCCTATATACAGCGAATACCAGGAGCAGCTCTTTGCATTGGACCTGACCCGCACGAAAGTCCTGACGTATTACGTATCGAACTACACTTCTCTGAGTGACGAACAGACGCTCGAGATCATGAACAATATGTTTGATCTCGCAGATAATCGTCAGGTCATCATGAAAAAAATGACGATTGCCCTAGAGGAGGTACTTCCCCTGAAAAAAGTCTTTCGATATTTGCAGGTCGAAAACAATATCGCCGCAATCGAGCAATACAATCTGGTGCAGAAAATTCCTCTTCTACAGTGAAGATGTTATGGCCATTAGGTCCGGGGGGCACTCAAAATAGAGTGTCCCTTTTGAGGTTCCCCAGTCTTGAAAAAGTTAAGAAGCACAATTCTTATAAGTTATATCAGTAGATATTTATGTAACCTTATGCCCTGTTTTTGATGATTCTTATAAGCCCTGACAAATGATATGGGTAGCGTAAGCAAAGTTTTTCCAATCAACTAAGGTGAATCAAGCCCCCGAAGCCTTTCCCCGCGGGCACTTGCCGACTGCCAGCTCTGTCTTATAATCTTTATATAAGCTAATGTCCGCCTCGGATGGTGACATATGATCTGAGAAAGAGCTCAAGTGCGCAGTAGAAAACGGGGATGTGATGCCTTGGGATTATAGCGAGAAAGTTCTCGAGTTGTTCATGGCCGCGGTCAAGGGCGAGGCCGGTACACACATGGGCGAACTGGAGAACCCCGACGGCTATGGCGAGCACGGTTCAATCGTTTGTGGCGACACTCTGCGCTTCACCTTCCGTGTTAAACGCCATCCAACCGACCCCACCCGCGATGTGATCACCGAGGCCCGCTACCTGACCTTCGGTTGCACCTCGGCGATCGCTGCCTCGGAAGCGCTCTGCGCCCTACTCGAGGGGCAGGGTAAGACCCCGATCGAGGCGCTTAAGGTGACCAACCAAGATCTGATTGAGTTCCTCGGTGGTCTGCCGGAGCAGAAGATCCACTGCTCGGTGATGGGCGCGGAGGCGTTGCAACGGGCGGTGGCCTACTGGGCGCGCAAGCGCGGCGTCGACCTGTCTGAACACCTGCCTAACCTGCCGTCGCGCGACGAGGATGAAGGG
>JAFDBW010000070.1 GCA_019313105.1 Deltaproteobacteria bacterium
ACATCGTCAATGATTCCCTGATGACCCTCTGCCGCTTCCTGGTGGTTGCGGCGATTATTTACCGACAGGGCACGGTCTCGCTGGATTCGCTGCAGGGAATCTTCCGCCGCATGCCGATCACCATGGCAGCCTTCACCCTGGGGGCCTTTGCCATGATCGGCGTACCTCCGACCTGCGGCTTCTTCAGCAAGTGGTACCTGCTCCTCGGCGGTATCGATGGTGGTCACTGGGAATTCGTCATCGCCCTGGTGGTCAGCAGCCTGATCAATGTGATCCTCTTCTTCAGGATTATAGAGCTGGCCTATTTCGGTTCCTTGGCCGATGGCGATCATCACGAGCATGGCAGCACGGAGCGCCACGAAGCTCCCTGGTGGATGCTCAAGCCGTTGGTCATTACAGCCGTACTCCTGATCGTTGTCGGCTTCAGCACCGGGCCCCTGATAAATAACGTCATCAGCCTGATTATCCCGGCTGGTTTTTGAGGACGTTCTGAGATTGATATGACGCCGACACTATCCATATGGCCGCTGATCGCAATTCTGGTCTCCCTGCTGGGAGCCCTGCCGATCATGCTCTCCGCCCGCCAGCCGAACCTGCGTGAAAGCTGGACGATCCTGATCGCGCTGGTCAAACTGAGTATTGTCGCCTCATTGCTCCCGGTAGTTCTCAAAGGCGGCAGCTACGTATTCACCATCGCACAGGTCCTGCCAGGGGTGCCGATCGAGTTGCGCGTCGATGCGCTGGGGATGATTTTTGCACTGGTCGCCTCCTTCCTCTGGCTTTTCACCTCGATCTATTCGATCGGTTACATGCGGGCTCTCGACGAGCATGCCCAGACTCGCTACTTCGCCTCCTTCGCTGTGGCTATTTCAGCAACCATCGGTATTGCGTTTTCCGCGAACCTGCTGACCATGTACCTCTTCTACGAGATGCTGTCGCTCTCGACCTACCCGCTAGTCACACATCATCAAGACGCTGAAGCCAGAGCCTCAGGCCGCAAGTACCTGACCTACATCCTCGGCACATCGATCGGCCTGGCCCTGCCAGCCATGATTATGACTTATGCCACAGCCGGCACCCTCGACTTTACCCAGGGCGGAATTCTGGCCGGCAAAGCCTCGCCGGAACTTCTGGCCCTGCTGCTGGTACTGTTCCTGTTTGGTTTTGCCAAAGCCGGCTTGATGCCGTTTCATGGTTGGCTACCGGCAGCAATGGTGGCGCCGACCCCGGTCAGTTCGTTCCTGCATGGCGTGGCCGTGGTCAAGGCCGGTGTCTTTGCGATCTTCCGTATCATTTTTCATATTCTCGGCCCCGAGACGCTGCAGTTGGCCCATCTCGGTTCTCTGATCACCTATATCGCTGCTGTGACCATACTGGTTGCCTCCCTGATCGCGCTGACTCAGGACAGCATGAAACGTCGATTGGCCTACTCTACCATCGGTCAACTTGCCTACATGGTGCTCGGCGCCGGCATGCTCTCGGCGACCGGGATGCTCGGCGGAGTCATGCACCTTGCGATGCACGCCTTCGGCAAGATCACACTTTTCTTCTGCGCAGGTGCGATCTATGTCGCCAGCAAGAAGAAAAATATCAGCCAGATGAACGGGTTGGGGAAGCGTATGCCGATCACCTACCTGGCCTTTTTCCTTGGTTCTCTGAGTATTATCGGCATGCCGCCGCTGGGGGGGTTTATCAGCAAGTGGAATATGCTGATCGGTGCCGTAGAAGGAGAACAACTGGTTTTGATCGTGGTGCTGCTGGTCAGCTCCCTGCTCAACGCTGCCTATTTCTTCCCGATTGTCTACCGCGGTTTCTTCGCGCCAGCAACGGATGGTGAAGGAGACGGGATCAAGGAGGCGCCACCCTTCTGCCTGATTCCGCTGTCGGTAACAGCCCTTGTTTCACTGGCTTTGTTCTTCTTCCCCGACACCCTGGTGCAATTGGCGCGTATGGCCCTTGGAACCTGGTAATCTCTGGAATCTGAGTGGGGCCGATGTACAGCAAACCGGTTCCTGAAGTTTGGGAGAGCATATGACGGATATACACGAACAAGACGACCATCAAGACCACGCAGAAGACGGTCCGATGATCCTGGCCCATGAGCCAGTCGAAGGCTACCGGACCATCTTTTACATCTGCATTACCATCGGCATCCTCTACCTGGCCTTTGTATTCTGGCAGACCTTGTAAGGAGCAAACGGATGTCCAAACAACCGATTAATATGGACGAAGAACTGAGGATGTTTGACAAGCCCGAAAACGTCAAGCGCCTGCTGAGAATTTTCTATGCCTGCGTAGTCGTGTCTCTGGCGATTGACATCTTCTATCACAAGCACGGCATTTTCACCTGGGAAAGCTTCTTCGGTTTCTACTCGGCCTACGGTTTTGTCGCTTGTGTCATTCTGGTGATCGTAGCCAAATATATATTGCGGCCTTTAGTCATGCGTAAAGAGGATTATTATAATGATTAATGCTTTGCCGCCTGCAACGATACTGATTCTTGGTGGGCTGCTGGTCCCGCTTTTCAAGGGACGCACCCGGCAGGCGTTGCTACTGCTGCTGCCGGTGATCAGCTTTATCAACCTGCTGCAGCTAGCACACGGCAGTTACTGGATCTATCCGTTTTTAAGTGACCAGATCATTCTGGCCAGGGTTGACAAACTGAGCCTGATCTTCGGTTACATCTTCCATCTGGTCGCCTTCCTCTCGGCACTCTATGCCCTGCATGTGGATGACGCCGTGCAGAATGTTGCCGGGACCGTTTACGCTGGAGCAGCGATTGGAGCGATCTTCGCCGGGGACATGTTCACCCTCTTTGTGTTCTGGGAGATGCTCACGATCAGTGCGACTTTCCTGATCCTGGCACGCCGTACCGAGCGGGCCCTCGGAGCCGGTTTCCGCTACTTCATGGTCCACGTCGCAGGAGGCCTCTGTCTGCTGGCCGGGATCATCATGCACGTTTCCCAGACCGGTTCAGCGGCCTTTGACCTGATTGGTCTGGGGACAACCGCCTCGTGGTTTATCTTTGTCGGTATCGGCGTTAACTGTGCCTGGCCGTTTCTGCACCCCTGGCTGACCGATGCCTACCCCGAGGCAACCATCACCGGCACCATCTTTCTTTCGGCGTTCACCACCAAGACAGCGATCTATGCCCTGGCCCGGGCCTTCCCTGGCACCGAAGAGTTGATCTTCATTGGCGGGGCCATGGCAGCTTTCCCGATCTTCTACGCGGTCATCGAAAATGATCTACGGCGAGTCCTGGCCTACAGCCTGATCAACCAGGTCGGCTTCATGGTGGTCGGCATCGGTATCGGCACCGCCCTTTCCATTAACGGCGCCGTTGCTCATGCCTTCAACGACCTTCTCTTCAAGGGACTGCTTTTTATGACTATGGGCGCGGTCATGTACCGCACTGGCAAAATCAACGCCACCGACCTTGGCGGCCTTTACAAATCAATGCCCTGGACATGCGGTTTCTGCATCGTCGGCGCGGCCTCAATCTCGGCCTTCCCGCTGTTTTCCGGTTTCGTCAGTAAATCAATGGTCATGGAGGCTGCCGCCCACGGCGATATGCGCTGGCTCTGGTTCATCCTGCTGTTTGCTTCGGCCGGGGTCTTTCACCATGCCGGCATCAAGATCCCCTTCTTCGCCTTCTATTCACATGACTCAGGCATCCGCTGCAAAGAAGCACCGAAACATATGCTGCTGGCAATGGGCATCTCGGCAGTACTCTGCATTCTGATCGGTTGCTTCCCGCAATATCTTTACAGCATGCTGCCCTACGCCACTGATTACCAGCCCTACTCGATCAGCCATGTGCTGGCACAGTCCCAGTTACTGGTCTTCTCGGCCCTGGCTTTCACCCTGTTGCTTCTTGCAGGCATCTACCCGGCGGAGATTCGTTCTGTCAATGTCGACGCCGACTGGATTTACCGCAAAGGCGGTCGCCAGATTTACCGCTTCTGCAGGTGGGCTTTCGACGGCATCAACGAGTGGGCGAACCACATCTTCGCCCGGCAGCTCCCGCAACTGCTGGCCCATTTCTTTGAAGAGCCGGGCGGCAACCTGCAGCGCTACGGCTACCGGCTCTGGGTCGAATCCAGCGGGGTTGCGAATAATCACGAAAAGGTCGACCAGGACATTGATCGGCGCAGCCGCAGTGCGACCTATCCGGTCGGCGTGAGCGTCCTGCTGGCCGTCGTCATCCTGGCCCTGGTATCCACGTTCCTTTACCTGCGCTAGGGCACCTCACCGGCTGCCCCTGCCACAACGACGGCAGG
>JAFDBW010000071.1 GCA_019313105.1 Deltaproteobacteria bacterium
GAAGAGACAGAATTCATCCCGCTGCCGTGAAGCATACGATGCTGCGTCCACTCTTCGCATCCCTGATTCTTCTATCAAGCCTTTGCGCCAACCCGGCAGCAATCAATGCAGAGGTGCCAGCTTACGCGTGCGAACCAACGGCGGAAGATGAAATGGGGCCTTTGTACGTTCAGGGAGCTCCGGAACGCAATCAGGTCGGTACCGGCTACCTGCTAATGGGGACAGTCAAGTCCGCTGTCGGCTGCAAACCGGTGGCCAATGCCAAAATCGAAGTCTGGATGGCTGGGCCACAAGGGCACTATGGCGACGATTGGCGTGCGACACTGTTCAGTGCCGGGAACGGCCGCTACTATTTCCGGAGCCATGCCCCACCGAACTACGGAACCGGGCGGCCACACATCCACATCAAGGTCTCACGTGATGGCTTCAAAACTCTCATCACCCAGCACTATCCCGCTGAAAACGCTGGAGAAGGGGTCTTTAACCTGGTCTTGGTGCCGAATTAATGCCCCAAACGTTCGGCAAGAGGGATCAAGCGCTGGTAGTCGGCATAAGTCAGGCTGGTTTGCCAGTGTCCACCGAGCATACCGGTCAGCACTCCACCGCCAAACAGTATCATCACGATCGCGACAAACAACAGCCCGCCAACAGGTCTGTTCCACAAAGAGATCGCAAGTGCACCTTTTTCCGGACAGTTGCTGACACAGGTCAGGCAACCGGTGCATTCCGGAGAAGACACCCGGGCCTTGTTCTGTACATCGATCAGCTGGGGACAGGCGCGGCTACAGGCCCCGCAATCAATACATGCCTTCTCGTAGCGTCTGACCTTGAATGGACTGAACATGCTGAGCAGGCCGAGCAGGGCGCCATAGGGGCAGAGGTAGCGACACCAGAAATTCCTGTAGACAACCGACAACAAGGACAGGACGCTTATGACAAGCATGCTGGTGGTCGACATCCGGGTAAAGAAATGCAGCATCTTGACATCGGCAATCGCCCAGTAAGGTGCAGCGAGATACGCCTTGAGCGCACTGGCCGGCATGTCAATCAGGATCAGTTTTACGAAGAACAACAGGAGCGCATACTTGATGAACTGAAGGACAAGGTCAAGCCCCCTCCAGATGCGAAAATTCCGGCCGAACAATTTACGCCCAAACTTCCAGGTCACTTCCGAGAAGGTCCCCACCGGACAGATAAAAGAGCAGAAAGATTTCTTTGTCAGAAGCGCCATGACCAGGAAAGTGAGAAAAAGCACCAGCGCCGCCGGATGAACCGTGTCAAAATGTCCGGTGAGCAACCAGGTCTTGAGACTCATCAGCGAACCGATCGGCAGAAAACCTTCGACACCCGGCGGGCGCGGATAATATCCGGACATTCCCTGCGACTCGAAATGACGCACGAACAGCCCGAACTGGACACCGAGGAACACGCACCAGCCGAAGAAGAGCCACTGGATCAGTTGTCGCCAGTGGTTTGGTTGTTTACAACTGAAGATGTTTATCATAGGTGCAGAGGATACACATATCTGCAGGGCATGGAAATGACTTTGATCAAAAAGTTGGTGTTAGGAGCTGCTTTGGCTAACTGGGCATGTCTGGCCGGAAAAAACCCTTCTCAACCACATGCGCCTCAAATTGACCGTATCTTACTCCTACCCGATGCTCAAAACCATGTCAAACCCGGGACCCCGGCAACCGGCAATCTTAGTGAGATTTGCTTTTCTTTCAATCGCCCGGAGTCAAGGGTTTTGTTTGACACGGCTCAGGGTCTGCAGTAGAAGTTGGCAGCAGCCAACTAAGGTTTTCTTCTGTTGATAAGACTGCTGTGCTTTGAATCTCTACGAGCATTTGTCGATTTTACTAATACAGGAAGTGCAGGAGACATAATGGAAGATTATTTGCCGAATCGATGGCGAGAAATTTTACACCACAACGATCTGGACAGCTTCGACAAACTGTGGGATTTACAGCTTGACTGGTTTGAAGAGCCCAATCAGCGGCGTGGTGGTTGGAGCGGTGTGTCGCGTTGTGATTTGGATTTACCTGAAGGTGGCAAGGCAGGTGTTTTCATCAAACGCCAGGAGAACCATATAACCCGGACCCTGTTTCATCCTTTCGGGATGTCGACCTTTATACGGGAAATACAAAATATTCTGCGTTTTAAAAAGGCCGCTATTCCAGCGCTTGAGCCCGTTTACTTCGCTGTTCGCAAGGTTGAAGGAGATCTGCGCGCTATTCTTTGTACCGAAGCTCTGGACGGTTATGAACCGCTGGAGAGCCTGGTCGAGCGTTGGTTAAAAGATGGTTGGCCGGACAGGAAAAATCGTCAACGTCTGATGGAGGCCGTGGCCTCCGTTATGGCTAGAATGCACGACCATAAAATTCAGCACAATTGTTTTTACCCGAAACATATCTTTGTACGCCTCAGCGAGACTGAACTCTGTATCCGTATCATTGACCTGGAAAAAGCCAAGATAAAAATGTTTCGTCGTCATGCGAGCTTCCGGGACCTTTATGCCCTCAATCGGCATGCTAACGGTTGGAGCCGGACGGATCGCCTGCGTTTTTTCCTACTCTATCTCGGACGTGAACGACTGGATCGAGAAGCCAAGATCCTTTGGCGAAAAATAGTAAAGCGCACCATCAGAAAAACGAAAAGATAGACGGCTCTTGCAGCGCCCCTTTATTGCTTGATGATAAGTGCGGAACCGCTTTTGTCCGGCATGGGAACAGGCATTTCCTCTTTGTCGGCGAAGAAATCGTCCACTGCCTTGCGCGCTCCGATCCAGGCATTGTAATCATGAACCAGGATGATGCCCTTGGTGCTCATTCGCGAATAAAAATATTTGAGCCCCTCCAGGGTCGGTTCATAGAGGTCGGCATCGAGGTGGACAAAGGCAAATTTCTGCTCTGCAAAGTCGTCGGCAAGACTGTCAGGAAAATAGCCCGGGTGAAAGGTGATATTGTCATTTTGCGGCGAGATGTACTTTTTAACCTGGGGGATGGAAGTGTCTGAAAATTTACTCCCCTTGGTGTCGAAGTCTGTATGGCCCTTTTCCGCGCTGACGCTCCGATCGGTGAAGCCTTCAAAGGTGTCAAACAAGTGCAACTGCCGTTCCGGCGCGTAATGATGAATCAGCCTTGCTGTATTCCCCTTGTAAACCCCAAGCTCTGCAAAAGCCCCTTCAACCTTTTTTTCGATTAAAGTCCGCAACATGAGTGTGATCATGTCTCTGCGCGTGTTGTCCCAAGGCTCCAGATTTTTGATCTGTCGCTTTGATTCATCTCCTTTTGGGTAGAAGCCACCTGTTTCACTACGCAGCGAGGCGTTGTTCCAGCGAGACTTGGGGTTGATGTCCATCTGCCCCTGCAGGAAGAATGAGCTGTTCTGAAAAAATGGTGTGAACTTTTTTAAAATGGACTTAGCAAGTTTCATTGCTTGCCAGCCTCCCTGGAATTTAATTTGCAAGGACTAGACGATAGCTTGAAGAGAAGAGCGAATCAAGCCGAAAGACGGCAGGTTCGGTCAAGCGATGCACAAAACACTTATTTGAAAATCGGCATAACGCAGGCCCATGGCTCTTGCTGTGCTTACCAGAGGTCATTGTCCTGAAGGTTGAATGCCGGAGAAGGTGATTGACGATCAAATCATCTTTTGAACAACATCTCCGCCGCATCATAGATCGTTTCGGAAAGGGTCGGATGCGGGTGGATCGATTTGCGTAGATCCTCGCTCACGACGGCCATCTCCATCGCCAGGACCCCTTCGGCGATCAGTTCGCCGGCGCCGGGACCAGCGACGGCGACACCGAGGACACGGTCCGTCTCGGGATCGATGATCAGCTTGGTCATACCGTCGTCACGGCCGAGCGTCAGGGTGCGACCGTTGCCGCGCCATGGCAGCTTGGCGGTTTTGACCTTGATCTTGCGCTCGCGGGCCTCGGTCTCGGTCAGTCCGCACCAGGCGATCTCGGGATCGGTAAAGACCACCGCCGGAATCGCCCGAGGATCAAACACCGCTTTCCTGCCGGCCGCGGCTTCGGCGGCGACATTGGCTTCACCGTAGGCCTTGTGCGCCAGCATCGGCTCGCCGGCAATATCGCCGATGGCAAAGATATGAGCTTCGGCGGTGCGCATCTGGCCGTCAACTTCGACAAAACCTTTTTTGTCGAGCTTGATCGAGGTCTTTTCGAGGCCAAGGTTTTCCGTATTCGGCTTGCGGCCGATGGCGATCAGGACTTTATCAAAGCGCTTTTTCGTGGTTTCTTTTTTATTGTCGACCATGCTGACCATAACCCCGTTCTTCTGCTCCTTGATCTCCTCAACCCGCGTGTTCAGCATGATCGATTCGAACTTCTTGTCGAGGCGCCTTTTCAGCACCGAGACCAGGTCACGATCACAGCCGGGCAAAAGTCCATCGGTCATTTCAACAACTGAGACTTTACTTTCCAGCGCGGCGTAGACCGAACCGAGCTCCAGGCCGATATATCCGCCGCCGACAACCAAAAGCGATGCGGGCACCTCGGCGATGTCCAGGGCACCGGTTGAGTCGATGATGCGTTCACTCTCCGCAGCCACGCCAGGCAGCATGATCGGCCGCGAACCGGTGGCCAGGATGGCCTGTTCAAAAACCATCTCGCCAACGGTCCCGTCGGTCGTCTTGATCGTCAGGGTGTGTGCATCCTTGAACTTCGCCATGCCGCGCAAGTAGGTGATCTTCAGCTTGTCAACTTTACTGCCGAGCCCCCCGGTCAGCTTGCCGATGACCTCGTCTTTCCAGCTGCGCACCCGCTCCAGGTCAATCTTCGGCCTGGCGAATGTCACACCGATCTCTTTTGACTCCTCTGCTTCGCTGACCAGCTTGGCCACATGCAGCAACGCCTTGGACGGGATGCAGCCCCGGTGCAGGCAGACGCCACCGGGATTGACCTCCGGGTCGATCAGAGTGACGTCCTGGCCCATTTCGACAGCCCTGAACGCAGCTGCATAGCCGCCCGGACCGGCACCGATGATAACCAGCTGGGCCTTTTCTGGGATTTCGCTGCTCTGGCTCATGGTTATCCTTTCATGACAAGTTGCAGTGGGTTATCGAGGGCATCGCAGATCCAGCGCAGGAAGCGGGCGCCATCGGCGCCGTCGATGACGCGATGATCGTAGGTCAGCGAAAGAGGCATGATCAGGCGGGGCACGAACTGCTCACCGTCCCATTCCGGCTGGAGCGTCGCCGTTGAGACGCCCAGTATGGCAACCTGGGGTGCATAGACGATCGGGGTGAAGGAGGTCCCGCCCACACCACCGAGGTTGCTGATCGTAAAGGTGCCGCCCTCCATGACGTCAGGTCCGATCTTGCGCTCACGGGTCTTTTCAGCGATTTCGTTCAACTCCAGCGCCAGGGTCTCGATGCCTTTCCGGTCGGCATCACGGAGCACCGGGACCAGCAGACCGGCCGGGGTATCGACGGCAACCCCGATGTGAATGTACTGTTTCAGGACCAACTCCTTGCTGGCCAGGTCCAGACTGCTGTTGAATCGCGGAAACGCTTTCAAGGCGGCCGCACAGACCTTGACCAGGATAGCCGTCATCGTCAGGCGGTTCTCGCTGATCGCCCGGCGGTTGTATTCCTGGCGGAAGGCTTCGATTTCTGAGACCTGGGCCTGATCGTACTGGGTGACCATCGGAATCGTCGACCAGGCATAGCCCATGGCGTCGGCCGTCAGCTCCCGGATCCGGGACAGCGGCTCCCGCGAGACCTCTCCCCACTTGCTGAAATCGGGCAGCAGGCGTTGGGCATGCAGACCGGGGAATTCGCCATGCACGGCAGGCACAGAGCCACCGCCGGTAATCCGCTGCATGGTCACCCGAACAAAGCTGCGCACGTCTCCTTCACTGATTCGGCCGCCCGGGCCGGTGCCCTGGACCTGGTAGATATCGACGCCGAGGTCGCGTGCCAGGCGGCGCACGGAGGGAGCGGCCGGAGCGACGCGGTCACCACGCCGGACCGTTGCAAGGTCAACCTCGTTCGCGGCAGCTGGCGACGCATCAGGAACGGCAGCTTCCTTCACCGGCTCAGGCTGCTTTGCCGCCGCTGCGGGCGGCGACGGTTTTTCTTCTGCCACCGGTTCTTCCTGTTCTGCCGACGGCTCAGGAACCGGAGCCTCGTCGGACGGCGATGCGGACGATTCGAGCAGCATGATCACCGCGCCGACCGGTACGCTGTCACCTACGGCCACCTTGATCTCGGCGACCTTGCCTTCCTGCGGCGAAGGGATCGCAATCACCGCCTTGTCGGTTTCAAACTCCAGCAGTGTCTGATCGACTTCGACGGCGTCACCAACGGCAACGGAGATGTCGACGACGGTACCCTCGGTCACGCCTTCAGACACTTCGGGGACTTTGATCTCGTGTTTCATGTGATTCCCTAGTCGTTGTGGGGATTCAGTTTCCCGGAGTTTATGTTGAGTTCCTTGATCGCACGGGTCACTGTGCCAGGCTCAATCTCGCCGGCCGCGTCCAGCTGCTTTAAGGCGGCAATTGCGATGTAACGGTAATCGACCTCGAAGAAATCGCGCAGCTCATCCCGGCCGTCGCTGCGGCCGAAGCCGTCGGTGCCGAGACAGTGCAGCGGTCCAGGGAACCATTGTGCCACAGATGCCGGCAGAACCTTCATGTAATCCGAGGCGGCGACAAAAACCCCCCTTTCTTTCGCCAACAGTTGCTGGACGTAAGGGACCCTGGCTTTCTTGCCCGAGTTGATGAGGTTCCAGCGCTCGCATTCGATGGCATCGGTGTAAAGTTCCTTGTAGCTGGTCACGCTCCAGACATCGCTGGCTATCTTGTAAGTTTTCTCCAGCAGCTCCTGGGCCTTGAGTGCTTCGTTAAGGATAGCACCGCTGCCGAGCAGATGAGCTTTGGCCTTGCTCTTCTTCAGGCTTGCCGGGCGGAACCGGTACATTCCACGAATAATGCCATCACGAACATTTTTGCCTTTAGGCATCGGCGGCATCAGGTAGGTCTCGTTCATCACCGTAATGTAATAGATCAGGTCTTCCTGCTGACAGTACATGCGCGTCAGGCCGTTATGGACGATCACCGCCATCTCGTAGGCAAACGCCGGGTCATAGGCTTTGATCCTGGTCGATGTCAGGGCCAGCACATGGCTATGACCGTCCTGGTGCTGCAGCCCCTCGCCGGCGAGGGTGGTCCGACCGGACGTGGCGCCGATCAGGAAACCCCGGGCGCGACTGTCGCAGGCCTGCCAGATCAGGTCCCCGACCCGCTGGAAGCCAAACATCGAATAAAACGTATAGAAGGGGATGGTCTGAACGCCGTTGTTGGAATGCGCGGTGCCGGCAGCGATGAAGCTGGCCATGGAGCCGGCCTCGCTTAAGCCCTCCTCAAGGATCGCGCCGGTCTTCTTCTCGTTGTAGTGCAGCAGGCTGGCCTTGTCGACCGGCTCGTACAGCTGGCCTACGTGGCTGTAGATTCCGGCCTGGCGGAAAAGAGCCTCCATGCCGAAAGTGCGGGCCTCATCAGGGACGATCGGCACGATCAGCTTGCCCAGCTCAGGGTCACGCAGCAGCTTGGCCAACATGTGGACGTAGGCCATGGTGGTCGCCAGCTCGCGGTCGCCCGAACCATCCAGGTACTCGCGGATCAGGCCGTCAGTCTGGCAGGCGATCGGATCCTTGCCGGGGAAGCGCTTCGGCAGCGAGCCGCCGAGCGCCGCACGCCGCTCTTTGAGATACTGCATTTCCGGGCTGTCTTCTGCCGGGCGGTAGAAGGGTGCTTCCGCAATCTCGTGATCACTGACGGGAATATTGAAACGGGTCCGGAATTCCTTAAGCTCATCCTCGTTGAGCTTTTTTTGCGAGTGAGTGATATTTTTACCTTCACCGGCCTCACCCAGGCCGTATCCCTTGATTGTGTGGGCGAGAATAACGGTTGGCATCTCGGTCTGGGAAATCGCGTTGCTGTAAGCAGCATAAACCTTGTCCGGATCGTGGCCGCCACGGGTCAGGCGGCCAAGATGTTCGTCGCTGTAATTCTCAACCAGCTTCAGCAAGGGCTGATATTTGCCGAAAAAATGTTCGCGGACGTAGTCGCCTTTCTTCAGCGTGAAGTGCTGCATCTCGCCGTCAAGGACTTCATCCATGCGCCTGACCAGCAACCCGGTGTCGTCCTTCTCAAGCAACTGGTCCCAGTCGTCACCCCAGATGACCTTGACTACGTTCCAGCCGGCGCCACGGAAGGCCGCTTCCAGTTCCTGGATGATCTTGCCGTTACCACGCACCGGTCCATCGAGACGCTGCAGGTTGCAGTTGACGACAAAAATCAGGTTATTGAGTTTCTCCCGAGAAGCGAGGGTGATCGCGCCGAGAGACTCCGGCTCATCCATCTCGCCGTCACCGAGCATTGCCCAGACCTTGCGTCCGCTCGACTTGCGCAACCCGCGATCAACCAGGTAGTGGTTGAAGCGCGCCTGGTAGATCGCAGAGAGGGCCGTCAGGCCCATGGAGACTGTGGGGAATTCCCAGAACTCCGGCATCAGGAAGGGGTGTGGATAGGAAGAGAGCCCGCCTTCGGGTGCCAGCTCATTGCGGAATCGTTCCAGGTCTTCTTTTGTCAGACGTCCCTCGAGGAAGGCACGGGCATAAACCCCCGGAGCAGCATGGCCCTGGAAGTAAATCATGTCGCCGAGGAAATCGTCGGTCCGACCACGCCAGAAGTGGTTGAAGCCGACTTCCCAGAGTGTCGCGACCGACGCATAGGTCGAAATATGACCGCCGATCCCCGATTTCTCACGGTTGGCACGCACGACCATGGCCATGGCGTTCCAGCGGATAATCGACTTGATGCGTCGTTCAATTTCGCGGTTACCGGGATAAACCGGCTGTTTGTCTCTGGGGATCGTATTGATATAAGGCGTGTTGGCGGTAAAAGGGATACTCACACCCTGTTCCTGGGCCCTGACCTGCAACAGGCGAAGCAGCTCGCGGACCCGCTCCTCGCCCTGGGTCTGCAAAACGTAATCGAGCGATTCACGCCACTCGGAATTTTCGATGTCCAGCAGATCGTTGGCTGATTTTTGTATATCTGTTGCCATTACTGCAACTCCTCTTATCTAGAAAGGGAAAACAGGAATTATTTACGTGCGTGTGGTTGTGTGAAAAAAAGCCACTATTAGAATTTACCTGATATTTGACGATTGACCAGAATTGGGCATGAGAAATATGGCCACATGTCTGATAAATATTTCGATTTCCTAGTTGTGCATCTTGTTTTTCAACTTGATGCAGAGAATCAAAACCTTAAAACAAAACTGGCGGGCCGCGCCCCCGGGTTCTGGTTTTGATTTTTTGGGTTTGATTCCGCAAAAAGACGCGGGACACTTCTTTCGAAGTGTCCCGCTAAACTGCTTAAGAGTCTCTGACAGCTAACTCGTCACCGCCCCCTTCGAAGCAGAAGAAACCAGCCTGGCATATTTCGCCAACACCCCACGCGTGTAGCGCAAGCCCGGAGCCTGCCACCGCGATCGACGTGCCGCGATTTCCTGCTCATCAACCTTCAGGTTCAACACACCACCGGCAAGATCGATCTCAACCTCATCACCTTCCTCAACCAGGGCGATCATACCGCCGACCTGGGCCTCAGGGGCGACATGGCCGATCATGATCCCGTGGGTCCCGCCGGAAAAACGCCCGTCGGTCACCAGCGCGACATCCTTACCGAGGCCGGCCCCCATCAGCGCCGCTGAAGGAGAAAGCATCTCCCGCATACCGGGGCCACCTTTCGGCCCCTCGTAACGGATGACCAGGACATCGCCTGCCTGGACAGTGCCGCCAAGGATCGCCTCGAGGGCCTCCTCTTCCCGGTTGAACACCCGCGCCGGTCCGGCGAAAAGTGTCATCTCCTTGCCACTTAACTTGATCACACAGCCCTCTTCAGCGAGGTTGCCGTGCAGAACCCTTATGTGCTGACCGGCCGCAGCGAATGGATTGTCAGGGTGATGGAAAACATCCTGACCCTCAGGCCATGCAGGGGCATCGGCCAGGTTCTCCGCCACGGTTTTACCGGTCACCGTAATGCAATCACCATGCAGGTAGCCATTATCCAGCAGGGTCTTCATCACCATCGGCAGACCGCCGATTTCGTGCAGGTCGTTCATCACGTATTGGCCGAAAGGCTTAAAATTACCGAGCAAAGGCACCTGCGAAGTGATCTCGCCAATCTCATCCAGGGTCAGATCGATATCGGCTTCGTGGGCCAGGGCGAGCATGTGCAGCACCGCATTGGTCGATCCCCCCAGGGCCCAGGCCACAGTCAGGGCATTCTCAAAGGCCTTGCGGGTCATGATATCGCGACTGGTGAGGCCGGACTTGAGCAGCGCCATAACCGCCTGTGCTGAACGTACACAGTCCTGCTGCTTGTCCCTGGAAATCACGTTTTGGTAATCAACGGCAAGATTAGAAGACGCCCCCGGCAGACTCATGCCGAGCGCCTCGATCGCCGAAGCCATGGTGTTGGCGGTGTACATTCCGGCACAGGATCCGGCACCGGGGCAGGCGCGACACTCGATGGCATGCAACTCCTCGGCATCAAGCTTGCCGGCACAGTGGGCGCCGATCGCCTCGAAGGCACTGACGATATTGAGCGCCTTGCCCTGATAGTCGCCGGGCAGGATGCTGCCACCGTAGAGGGTCAGCCCGACCAGGTTGTTGCGGGCGATCGGCATCAGCGCCCCGGGAATCGTCTTGTCGCAGCCGGACAGGGTGATCACTGCATCAACCCGGTAGCCTTCGGTCATCAGCTCGATACTGTCGGCGATCACGTCGCGGCTGACCAGGGAGTACTTCATTGCCTCGGTCCCCATCGAAATACCGTCGGAGACCACGGGGGTGCCGAACACGATCGCCTTGCCTCCGGCCCGTTCAATTTCCAGCTGCACCAACTCTCCCAGATCCCTGACATGGTCATTGCACGGGGTGCCATTGGTGTAGGGGATAGCCAGGGCGATGATCGGCTTGTCGAAATCCTCATCGGTAAACCGCACGGCACGCAGCATGGTCCGCGCGGCAGTACGCTCAACCCAATCTTTCGATCCCTTGTGTCCGGTAATTTCCTCACTGCGTCGTTTCATGGTGGCCCCTTAACTTTAACTTGAAAGCATTTTTAACGCCCGTCCGCGCTGCTCACTCAAGACGCAAAGAGCGCAAAGGCAAGAAATCTTCAACCGATATAAAATCAGACTCTTTTTCTAAAATTTCACCGGGAGATATTGAGATTTTTCAATGCCAAGATAACCATGCCGATTGACACTGTTAAACGATATGGTCGTTGGCGTCTTTGCGTTAAATCAGACTATCCCTTGACCTGGGACATATATTACTTATCCATCGCCGTGACACCGGTCCGGGCGATCTCGATAAAATGGTCCACGCCGACATCATCGAGAAACATATCGATGCGCTCCGTTGGCCCGGCGATCTGGACGATATGGATGTCGTGGGGCTGGCTGTCGAGAATTTCCAGCTGGTATTTCTTCTTCAACTTGGCATATTCCTTATCCTCCAGCTCGAACTTGACGATCGCCACCTCACGCCAGTAGCTCTGGTCACGGTCGAGTTCCTTGGCGCGGATCACCTCGGTGAATTTTTCCAGCTGGCGAATGATCTGGGTGACCTTGGCCTCGTCGTCTTCGCGCAGGGTAATCGTCATGCGGCTGACTCCCGGGGCCTTGGCCTTGCAGACCGTCAGGGTGTCGACGTTGTACATCTTGCGCCGGATCATCGAGGATATCTTGTTGAGCGTGCCCGGCTTGTTCTGTACGAATGCCAGGATGCCCCGTCTTTTCATTTTTTTCGGTGTCATATACTTATCCCATTAAGAATGAAGTCAGTTTCGCGCTATTTTTCAAGCCTTCGGCCTGGATACGATCATGTCCCCGAAACCACCACCGGCCGGAATCATCGGCAGGATCACTTCGGAGGGGTCGCAGATGAATTCGAGGATATAAGCCCCATCATGTTCGATGGCGGACTTTATGGCCGCATCAACCTGGTCAAGCTCGGTGACCTTCTGGTACGGGATGCCATAGGCGCTGGCGATCAGACCGAAATCGGGGCTCTGCATCGGCGTACCGGCGTACCGGCCATCGAAGAACAGGGTCTGCCACTGTCGGACCATGCCCAGGTAGCCGTTATTCAGGATCATGATCTTGACGTCGGTGCCCTGCTCCATGATCGTACCCAGCTCCTGGATATTCATCTGGAAGCCGCCGTCACCGCTGATCGACCAGACCCGCTCATCGGGCCGCGCCAGCTTGGCACCGATCGCCATTGGCAGAGAGCAGCCCATGGTCCCGGCGCCGCCTGAGGCAAACCAGCTGTTGTTGGTCTGGTAGTTGTAGAAGCGGGCCGCCATCATCTGGTGCTGGCCGACATCAGGGACGATAATGTCTCTGCCTTCGGTAATCTCAGAGAGGCGACGCACGATCGTCTTCATCAGCAGCTGGCCACCATCTCCAACTCCCCTGGCGATCTCCTCTTCGACTCCGGCAGTCTCCTTGCGGTTGTCGTCGATCTCCTTCAGCCAGCGACGACGCGGTTTGTGGATCAGCTCGGGGTCGCTCAACATGACATGCAGGGTGCGGTAAACATCGGCGTTGATAGCAACCGTGGTTGCGACGTTCTTGTCGAGCTCCGAAGGATCGATTTCGACGTGGATAACGTCAGCATTCGCTGCGTACTCGTTGAGTTTACCGGTCACCCGGTCATCGAAGCGCATGCCGAAGCTTAAGATCAGATCGGCGTTCATGACCGCCCGGTTCGCCTCGACAGTGCCGTGCATCCCCATCATGCCGAGGCTCAAGGGGTGGTCGAGCGGCATGGCCGACAGGCCATGCAGGGTGAACGCGACCGGGATGTTGCTCTTCTCGGCAAACTCCTGCAGCAGCGCACCGGCGTTGCTGGCGATCACGCCGTGACCGCAGAACATGACCGGGCGCTCACTGCGATTGAGCATCTCGACAGCCTTGTGTACAACATCACGCTGCGGAGTCGGGTGATAATAGAACCCGGGCAGCTTCGGCCGGAACTTCTTCGGATCAAAAGCATAGTTTTTCCCGGTCTCGGCAAACTGGATATCCTTGGGGATATCGATCACGACCGGGCCGCACCGCCCGGTGGTCGCCACATAAAATGCTTCGTGGATGGTTTTTTCGATCTCCTCGGCGGTCAGCGGCATGTAGGTCTGCTTGCAGATCGGCATCATGACGCCGACCACGTCACTCTCCTGAAAAGCGTCGGTCGCGATCACCCCGGTCGCCACCTGACCGGTGATCGCCACGATCGGGATCGAATCCATGTGGGCATCGGCGACGCCGGTGACCAGGTTCATGGCACCGGGTCCCGAAGTTGCCATGCACACGCCGACCTGCGGCGTCTCCGTGGAGAGCGAGGCGCGTGACAGCCCCTGGGCCATAAAGGTCGCCCCTTGTTCATGCCTGGGCATAACAAACTTGAACCCCGGCTGCTTTTCCATCTCGTCGAACACCGGCATGATAGCGCCGCCGGTATAACCGAAGATGTATTGCACGCCCCGGTCGCGGAGCGCACGTAAGACCAGTTCAGTACCTTTCATATCTGCTTCATCCCTCTCTCGGAACTGTCCCCGAACAGAGACGGCCCCTTAGTTGATGTCTTGATTATTGAAACTTGCGAAGATCAGTTTCGTTCAGAACAGCCAGGGTTCCTCTTCTCTACGGCGCTCTTCGAAGGCCCTGATCTCATCGGCGTGCTGCAGAGTCAGGCTGATTTCATCGAGGCCCTGCAACAGGCACTGCTTTTGGAACTCATCGATCTCGAAGCGAAAGGTCTCTCCGCCCGGTGTCGTGACCTGCTGCTTTTCCAGGTCAACATCCAGACGATAGCCGGGCGTCGCCGCCACTTGACCGAACAGCCGTTCGACGACGTCGACATCGAGCACCACCGGCAGGATACCGTTTTTGCTGCAGTTATTGGCAAAAATATCCGCGAAGCTCGGTGCGACGACGGCTTGGAAGCCGTAATCAAGCAAGGCCCAGGGTGCGTGCTCGCGGGACGAGCCACAACCGAAGTTTTCCCGGGCCAGCAGGATCTGCGCCCCCTGGTAGCGAGGCTGGTTGAGCACGAAATCGGTGTTCAAAGGCCGCCCGCTGCAATCTTTGCCCGGCTCACCGTAATCGAGGTAGCGCCACTCGTCAAACAGGTTCGGCCCGAAGCCGGTGCGCTTGATCGATTTGAGAAACTGCTTGGGGATAATTGCATCGGTATCGACGTTGGAGCGATCGAGCGGTGCAACCAGGCCGTTCAGTTTGGTAAAGGCTTCCATTTCTCAATCCTCAAGGGTACGGACATCGACAAAGTGACCAGTAATCGCGGCAGCAGCAGCCATCGCCGGGCTGACCAGGTGAGTCCGGCCGCCCGGGCCCTGCCGGCCTTCAAAATTCCGGTTGGATGTCGACGCGCAGCGTTCTTTGGGGGACAGGCGGTCGTCGTTCATGCCGAGACACATGGAGCAGCCTGGCTGCCGCCATTCGAACCCGGCTTGTCTGAAGATTTCGTCGAGGCCCTCTTCTTCGGCTTGCTTCCTGACCAGGCCTGAACCGGGGACCACCAGGGCGCGCTTGATATTGTCAGCGATCTTGTGTCCCTTGACAATTGCCGCAGCAGCGCGCAGGTCGCCGATCCGGGCATTGGTGCAGGAGCCGATAAACACCGTATCCGGGTAGATTTCGGTCATCGGGGTGCCTGCTTCAAGGCCCATATAGTTCAGTGCGTCCTGCATCCCCTTGCGCTTGACCGGATCCGGTTCGCCGGCCGGGTCGGGGACGCGGCCACTGATCGGCACCACCATCTCCGGTGACGTCCCCCAGGTGACCTGAGGCTGGATCTTGGTCGCATCGAGATTCACTTTACGGTCATAGTGCGCATCCGGGTCACTGTGCAGGGTCTGCCAGACGGCCACCGCATGCTCCCAGAGGTCGTCTTTCGGTGCAAAGGGACGGCCCTTGACGTATTCAATGGTCTTCTCATCGACCGCGATCAGGCCGGCTCGGGCACCTGCCTCGATCGACATGTTGCAGACCGTCATGCGCCCTTCCATGGTCAGGTCGCGGATCGCTTCGCCACCATATTCAATCACATACCCGGTGCCGCCGGCCGTTCCAATCTCGCCGATAATCGCCAGCATAA
>JAFDBW010000072.1 GCA_019313105.1 Deltaproteobacteria bacterium
AATGCCGCGATCCTGTTCCTGGGACATCCAGTCCATGGTTGCCATGCCGTCATGGACTTCACCAAGCTTGTGGATCTCACCGCAGTAGTAAAGGATCCGTTCGGAAACCGTGGTTTTGCCGGCATCGATATGCGAGATTATGCCGATATTGCGAATTTTTTTGAGGTCCGGGTGGCTCATAAGAATCAGTCTGAGAACTGGGCTCAGTCCGCAAGGCCTTTGCGGATCGAGTAAAGGTTTTCCAGATCGAGGTTGTTGAGCGTGAAGTATTCGCGCTCGAGTTCTTCGACATAGAAACGGTCGAGGCCACTGTTGTCAAGGAAATCTTCACGCAGGGACGTATCGCGTTCGGCGATAATCCTAGGCAACAGGTTGTGAATGTAGACGACTTCCTTCTTTATATTGACCACTACGTTGTGGAACTGGCCGAGCGGGATGTCGCCGGTATAGAGCCCTTTGTTGTAAAGCTCGTCGGCAATCTCCACCAGTAGAGCCTCCTGTTCCACGCGGGTGTTATACTTGGAATAGAAGTTGCGGATGCGCTCCTTGACGTGAGACAAAAGGATCGTATTGAGGCGCTCTTCCTTGTCAATCAGGCGTAACTGGTCAACCAAGGCCTTGATCGTCAGACCGCCGTCCTCGATCTGCGTCAATCCTTTCTGCAGACAGGCCACTTTCTTGCGGCCGAACTGTCCAAGGTACTTGTTCTCGAAAAGCTGCTGGAAAAAGAGTTCCCTCCAAAGCTTCGGGTCAAGCTCATCAAAGGCCTTCTTGTTACCCAGCAGGCTGCGGATATGTTCTTCGCCGAACCGGACGCTTTCCATGAACGCCAATTGGTTGATCACCGCCGAGGTGTTATCGTAGCGGTCGAAATAAGTAATAATGTAGGAGAAATGCTCCAGCAGACTCAGGTCGGCCCCTTCGTGGATTCTCTCGTCACAGGCCTTGCCGGTCTCCAGCAGGATGTGGTCGAAGGTATGGTCGCGATTCTCACTTGCCTGCCGCTTGGCATGCAGCAGCAGAGACATGTCCTCGGAGGTGATGCTCGCGTCAATCTGGGCTTCGGTAAAAAAGATCCCTTCGAGAACCTGTCGGGTCTCGGCGAGGTAATCCTGCTCGTCCAGATCGACCAGCTTGTCATGTTTGAGCATCTTGTCGAGCGTGTAGAAAAGTGCCGCCGGGATCTTGTTGCGCACCGACAGGGTTTTCAGCCGGGTCAGGCGGGCATTCTCGAGCTGGTTGATACTCCCTTTAAGGTTACATTCAATCAGGATATTCTTGTATTCGTCGACGATCCTCTGGTTATCCGGATGCTTGTACATGACATCAATCCTGATCCGCTCCTGCTGGTACCGGTCGATCTCGAATTCATCGGCAAGTTCCTGCAGCCTGGCGAATTCGTGATCAGGAATCGTCTTGTATTCGAAGTACAGCTCCTTGAAAGTATCGTGATAGCGCCTGTGTTTCTTGTGAACCAGCTTAATCAGGTAAAGCGAACTACGGTGGCCGAGCAGACTGTAAATCTCGTCGAGCAGGGCTGTATCATCACCAAAACCGACACCCTCTGAACGCTTCAAAGTTTTACCAAGCAGGCGCGCAATGTTCTCCTGCTGCTCCTGGAGCTTGCCGGAGACCGAGCCGGTCATGAAGAAGAAATAATTGACCGTGGCATTGCCTTCGAAAAAAAGCTGTTCGTAGCTGTTCTGACCATCCGTTTTCGAAGTGAAATCAAGCTGGCTGCCGTCACCTTTGTAGAAAGTCCCATAGAGGATCAGGCGGTTGCGCACTTCGGTCTTCGCCAGGTCAGCAAGGGGCTGGTCAACGCCGAACATGTATTCGCAAAAGGAGCCGCCGTTACCGCGATGACTGATCCGGTCAGACTGGAGGATGAACTCGTTGCCCGGCGAGAAAAACCGCAGCTCATCGTTGCCGGCCTCAAAGAAGTAGCGACTGTAGGCGTCCGGGGCGGCCGCCATTGCAAAATACTCGATGGTATCATCGAGATGCCCGTGCAGTCTTATTTCCTGGTGTTGCTTCGACATAACCTTATGGCTCTTGCGCTATCGGCGACGGCAGCGTCAGAGTCTGTCCGTCATAGGCGAATTCAACGCCCTCGGGCAGCTCGGCGGAATGCCGGGGATAATCAATGTCATGGGTCAGGTGCGTCAGCAGGGTTTTCGGCACCTGCAGCTGCCGGGCGACCTCAATTGCCGCACTGATCGTGAAATGGGAATCGTGTTCACGAAATCGCAACGCGTCGATCACCAGGACGTCCAGACCTTCAAGCAGCCGCCTGGATGATTCCGGGATCGCGCTGCAGTCGACCACGTAAGCCAGGTTGCCGATCCGGTAGCCGAGCGATTCCCCGGGCCCGTGCACCAGGGGAATCGGCGTCACCACCTGGCCGAACAGTGTGAACGGTCCCCGGACTTCGTTGACCTCCAGGCGCGGCCGATACCCCGGGGCGTCGGTTTCGCTGAAGATGTAACTGAACAGGCCCTGAATCCGGTCGAGTACTCCGCGCGCAGCGTAAATTGGTATCGCGGTGCCGGTCCTCAGCGTAAAGGTCCTCAAATCGTCGATGCCGTGCACATGGTCGGCATGGGCGTGGGTGTAGAGGACGCAGTCAATATGATCGAGGCCTTCACGTAGCGCCTGCTGCCGAAAATCCGTGGCGGTGTCAATCAGGATCTTTCGCCCACCCCACTCGAGCAGGGCACTGCAGCGGGTCCGGTTGTTCCGCGGTTCGGGTGATGAGCAGACCTCGCAGTGGCAACCCAGCACCGGCACACCGGTGCTGGTCCCCGAACCGAGCACCGTCAGCTTGAGGCTTGGGCCAGTCATGTTTTGAAGACCCCGACCTCCTCTTCGAGAGCAATTGTCAGGCGGTTCAAGGTCTCGACCACGTGATCCAGTTCTGCGGTCCGGCTGGCATTGCTTTCAGCAACCTTGTGGACGCTGCCGACGGCACCGACGACATCGCGACTGCGTTGTGTCAACGCTCGGGTGGCGTCATCGATGATTGTGATCATGGTGCGGATCTGCTCCATGCTGGCATTGATCTGCTTACTACCCTTGGACTGCTCACTGGTGCTCTGCTTGCCATGAGCGGCAATATCCCGCATCAGCTCGGCACTCTCGGCCAGTAGCCTGATCCCCGAATTCTGCTGATTGACGGCCGTCGCAATCTGCTCCAGCATGGCAGCGACCTGGTTCATCGAATCGGTCACCTGCCGGCTGCCGCGGGACTGCTCCTCAGTGGCACGAACGATACTGTTGACCTGTTCCATCGCCTTCAGCGTGCTGCTGCGGATCTTCTCAAGCGCAACACTGGAGTCCTTGGAACGTTTGACCTCCTTGTAAACCTGCTCACTGCCGTCTTTCATCGCCAGGACCGCCTCTTGGGTACCCTCCTGGAGGTTGCTGATGATAGTACCGATTTCACGCGTCGAAATCGCGGTCCGTTCTGCCAGTTCGCGAATCTCATCGGCAACCACCGCAAAGCCTTTGCCGTGCTCTCCGGCTTGGGCAGCAATGATCGCAGCATTCAAGGCAAGCAGGCTGGTCTGATCGGCCACCTCGTCGATAACGGTCAGGATCTTGCCGATTGCACTCGACTTTTCACCCAGTTCTTCGATTGCACCACTGGCACGGTCAACCGTTTTCTGGATCGACTCGATCCCCTTGATCGTCTCATCGACTGTCTGCATGCCACGCTGCGCGTCTTCGGCAGCCTCACTGGCCAGCTTGCTGGTCTGTGCTGCGTTATGTTCGATCTCCTTGATCGAGGCGTCCATCTCCAGCATTGAGGAGACGGTCACTTCGGTTGACGACGAGAGAATCCCGACATTCTCGGAAACTTCCTGACTGGACACCGACATCTCGTTGATCGAACTGGAGACTTCGTCAACAGTTGAAAAAAGTTTTTCCATCTGGCTGGCAATCTCTTCGATCGTCGCCCCCAGTTCCAGGGTTGCCGATGAGCTCTCTTCTACCGACGTCACCAAGTTGCCGGTACTCTCTGCAATCCCTACGGCCGCATCGTCAATTCCCTCGATTCCCTTGGAGGATTCCTCCAGGGCCTGCGACTGGTGGACAGCGCCTTCCATGACTTCGTGTGAAGCGCCGCGAATCTGCTCGTTCGCCTTACCCAGGTCATTTGTCACGGCGCGAATCCGGCCGACCATTTCCCTTTGCCTGGCCAGGAACGCATTGAAACACTCGGAGAGCTCACCGACCTCATCGGAGGTGCGGACGTCCAGTTCCCGGGTCAGGTCACCGCTCCCCGCAGAGATTTCTCTCAGGGTCACCACCACTTCACGCAGTGGGCGCACGATGCCTGTTGAGACAAGCAGACCAACCAATACTGATACACCGATCATGATCAGCGCCGTGATGATCGTGGCGTTCAACAGGCTCGATTTGGCATTGTCCAGTGTCGAGATATCCAGGGCTATGAGCACACCGCGATCCTTGCCGGCGATCGAATTATAAGTGATGAGGCTTTTCTTGCCGTTGACCTCCCTGACGTAACTGCCTGAGGTGAGGACGGACTGTAAATCAACCGAGTCCAACTCTGGCGCCGTCGCCGCGAAGATCCCGCTTTCATCGAAAAAGGCGATCTCCATACGGCTCAGTGTCTTCAGGCGTGTCGCCAGCTTTTTGTCAAAATAGGTGACTGCAACGAGGTGGCCGATCGGTTCACCGTACATACTGATCGGTGCTGCCGAGGTGATCGCCATGCGGCCGTCGAACAAACCGCTTTCGGCGTAGGCCTCACCTTCCAGGCTGGCTTCGATCACCGGGTGTTCCGTACCGGACGTCGGCGGAATTTCCTGGTTGCCGTTCATGAACACGCGAAGAATCTGCTGACCATCCTTGC
>JAFDBW010000073.1 GCA_019313105.1 Deltaproteobacteria bacterium
CCGGACGCCTGGCAGATTGGCTTCGGCCCGACGATCACCTATAACGACAAAGCCACTTCGGGGAACAAATGGAATGTGCCTTTTGGCCCCACGGTGGCAAAGATGACCAAGATCGGCAAGCTGCCGGTGAAGTTTCAGCTCGGCGTTGAGTATGCGCTGGAGCGTCAGGATGATTTCGGCCCGGAATGGCGCATTAAGTTGAACATTATTCCAGTTGTAAAGTCTTTCCAGAAGTCGCCTTTCTTCTAGGAGTAAAACCATGCGCAAACCGATCAAATGGCTCAAGATTAGGTCCATTCTTGCCATATTTTTCTGCGGGTTTTGTTTTTCCTCTGCGGCCTTCGCCGCCGAGGAAAAGGCGGCGCCCCCGGGACCGGAATACGGTGGTGATCTCTGGACTCGCAGCCACCTCACTGGCGATTGGTGGGGTGGACGGACATACCTCTCCGACCACGGCCTCGATTTAAATCTCAGGTTGTCACAGTATTGGCAAAGTGTCGAGAGCGGCGGGGTCGACCAGAACGACGAGTGGGGCGGGACGATGGACTACCGGATCCACGTTGACACGAACAAGCTCCTGGGCACCTGGAAGGGTTTTTCGATCGACATGCACGCCAGGACGCGCTGGGGGCAAGATGTGCTCGCCGACGCGGGCGGACTGACCCTCCCGAACACGGGGCTGCTTATGCCGCTGCCGGGCGACTACCACGATACGGACATCACCGGGCTCATCGCCAACCAGTATTTTCCGGCCGGCGATAAACACCTTGGCCTCTTGACCCTCGGCAAGCTCGACATCCTCGATGCGGTGAGCCTCTTCTTCCCTTCAGTCGGCTACGGACAAGAGGGCTTCTGGAACGTCAACGCCTTGGTCAGCGCCATGCCGTGGTTTGGCGCCGTGAATGGCCTCTCCTTGTATGGCGGCTGGCTGGCGACCATCAATAAAGAGCACCAGACCGGGCAGAGCGCAATCATCGTCACCGGCACGGAGAATGTGACGACAGAGTGGAGCAGCCTCTCAGATTCGTTCGAGGATGGTGTCTGGATATCCGCATTCCACAGGTTCTTATATAAAATTGATGACAAACCGGGCTATTTCATGATCTTCGGCGGCTACTCGACGAGGGATCAAACGTCCAACGAAAAAAATGACTTCGTCTTCAAGCCCGGGGAGGGCATTGAGAGCACCGACGAGAAGAAACCCTGGGACATCGCCCTCTATCTCAGCCAGGTCCTCTGGCAGGCGGAGGGTGACCCCAGTCGGAAGGCCACGATCTTAACCGGTGGGACCTTCGGCCCGGATAACCCGCAGTTCGCGCAATATAACTTCTTCACTGCCCTGGAGGGGTACGGTCTCATGGCGTCGCGCCCGCATGACCGGATGGGCGTGGCAGGCTGGCACAACTGGCTCTCCGACAATTACAAGGATCTGGTGTCGCCGGTGGTTGACCTCCAAGACACGTGGGGCTTCGAGCTTTACTACAACTTCGCGGTCAACAAATGGGCCCACCTGACAGCGGACTTGCAGTTGCTTGAGAACGCGCAGAAAGATGATGACCTCGCGGTCGTTTCGGGAGTTCGGCTCGTTATCGATTTCTAACCGCATCAGACGCAGGTTAACAAAAGCACGTTCAGAGCCTACAGGCAATTGAACCCGGAGACTCTTCTTCTTGATATGTCAGCTTAAAAGATGAACAGGGCTTATTCTCTTTCGTGCCAAGCTGAACAATGTCGGACCTCTTTTTTGAGATGAAGGGGAACCCTATGTGGAGAGCTTTATGCCAGAGGCGGATGTGACCTCAGAGTTAAGCCGATCTCCGATCAGCAAATCACGCCTGGAGGCGCTGAGTGATGGTCTCTTCGCGATTGTTCTGACCCTGCTGGTTTTTCAGTTGATGGTTCCCTCTATTCTCGACGCAAAGAACGCGGATGATCTGCACACTGCACTCATCATGCTCTGGCCGAAATTTGTGAGCTTTTTCATCAGTTTTATCATCATCAGTGTCTTTTGGGTGGTGCACCACTCGTACTATCACGCCTTGGCGGGCATCAATGAAGTGCAGTTGTGGCTGAACCTGCTTTTCCTCTTTTTTGTCTCTCTGCTCCCATTCTCTTCGGAGCTGATCGGTGAACATCATGATGTCCGCGTTGCCGCAATCATTTACGGGATGAATCTTGTTTTTACGACTCTCGCACTTCGTCTGAACTGGTGGTACGCCTCCAGCCGCAAGCTCGTACGTGCCAACATAGATCTCGCAGCCATTCGGCAAATTCAGAAGTGGGGAACGATTAATATCCTCTCTTCCCTTTTCGTGGTCGCCACCGCTTTTTTCAATCCCCTGGTCGCTTTTTATCTGTACGTTCTCAATGCCTTTGTTTATCTGGGTCTTCAACTGTACAACCAACCTTTACGGCGACTGTAACAAGGGCATGACGGAGAGTGTTTGATGCGCCCCTTAAGCAAGACGGAAGCCGGACTCTGCCCCCGATCAGTGCTACAAAAGCGATTCAGCGGGCAAAAACATTCTCCTCAACCTTGGTTATATTGAGGCCGACAAACCATTCAGGGGCAAACAAATCAGGTTGCAAGTCAAGTTAAACGCAATAACTGCCGCCCCGACGGAGAAAAATATAAAAATCGAGAAAGGCATTTAGAAAATGTTTCCAAGATTTCAATTGGTTGCCCTGGCGGTCTGTTCACTGGCCGCCCTTTGGGGAAGCACTGCTGCCCTGGCTCAGCCCGTCGGTCAGACCTCACTCGAAATGCTGGCGATTCAGGGCCGATGGATCCGCACCGACGCCCCTTACGTGATCGAGCTGAGTCACGCTCAGGGCGGTTCGTTACAGGCGCTCTACTTCAACCCGAAACCGATCCATGTCAGCAAGACCGACGCCGTAGAGCAAGGTGGCATGGTGCAGGTCATGATCGAGTTACAGGACGTCGGTTATCCCGGTTCGACCTATGTCCTGCGTTATAAACGAGCTCAAGACACTCTGCAAGGCATCTACTTCCATCCTGCCAGCCAGCAAAGCTATGAAGTTGGCTTTGTTCGCCAGATTGCCAAGTGATGTAATTATTGTTTTAAATCCAGTTTGTGCTAAAGTATCCCCTAAGTTACTAATTATACAGGGCCTGTTCACCTGTTCTTCGCCCTTGGAATGATTTGTCGTTTATGCCGAAATCCAGGAGATCGATTACTGACCTGATCCTCCACCTCCATCCACCGACCGTCCCTGAAGAAACACTGAGGTTTAACCTGAGCTGGGGACTGGGCGGTATGGCTGTGATGCTGGTCGGCCTGCTGTTTTTCACTGGCATCCTGATGTTGCTTGTCTACCAACCTTCGACCGATCAAGCCTACACGTCAATATTGATTCTGACCCGCGAAGTCCCTTTCGGCCTCTGGGTGCGCAACATTCATCATTGGAGCGCCAACCTGCTGGTCGTCATCTCCGTACTGCACCTGTTGCGCGTGGCTTTGACCGGCGCCTTCGGACCGGGTCGTCGCCTCAACTGGGTCATCGGCCTGTTCCTGCTTTTTCTTCTACTTTCATCCAATTTCACCGGCTACCTGCTGCCCTGGGATCAACTGGCCTACTGGGCGGTGACCATCTGTACCAGCATGCTGGGCTATATTCCGTTTTGTGGGCAGTGGCTCCAGGAACTGTTTCGGGGTGGCGCCGAGATCGGACCGGCAACTCTGGCCAATTTCTTCGTGCTGCATGTGGCTTTTATTCCGGGAACGCTGTTCATCCTGCTGCTCTGGCATTTCTGGCTGGTCCGTAGGGCCGGCGGCCTGGTGCAAATCAAGAAGAATGACGCTCCGGAAGCTCCAAGCCCTCGTGTGTCGACCGTGCCGAACCTGGTTATGCGTGAGGCCGCGGTCGGCCTGGCACTGGTGGCCTTTGTGCTTACCCTTGCGATCTTCTGGAACACGCCTTTGCTTGAACAGGCCAACCCCGGGATGAGCCCCAACCCGGCCAAGGCGCCCTGGTATTTCATGGGCTTCCAGGAGCTGTTGCTGCACCTGCATCCGGTCTTTGCGGTCTTTGTCTGGCCGTTGCTGGGGGCTGCTGCATTCTTGTGTGTACCCTTCTGGCGCGACACGGCCTTGCCGACCGGGGTCTGGTTCGGTTCAGGCCAGGGTCGGACACTTGCGGCATGGACAACAGCAATCGGCGTGGTGGCGACTCTGACGCTTATCCTGATCGACAACTTGCTGCTTGGATCAGCCACAGCGGTGACCAACACCTTCGTTACGCGTGGGTTGCTGCCGACGGGAGTGTTGATGGTCTTGTCTGCCGGTCTTTATTCCTGGCTTGTCAAAAAATTGAATTACTCACGTGCCGAAACAGTGATGGCCGGCATCATCCTGGTGTTGGTCACATTGACGGTGTGCACGATTATCGGGGTCTGGTTTCGCGGGCCGGAGATGCATTTGGTCTGGCCATAAAGGCAGTGAAGAGGTACGTGGGTTGAGGAAATTGGAAAGACTTTGGCTGCCGCTGATTCACACAGATAAACTCAGATTAAAGAAAAGCTTGAATCAGTATTTTTGCGAATTGATCTGTGGCTGAATAGGGTTTTGATTGATGGTTGATAATCGAAATAATGACACGCCCCCCGGACCGAACCGCCGACAATTTCTGAATCGCCTCTGGGCGTTCTTCGGGGTTGTCGCGCTGGTGGAATTCGGCTGGCTCGGCCTGTCGTTCCTGAACTCCCGCAAGGAGCGGAACAAGCCGGTCAAGACCGAGAGCATCGTCACGGCCGGGGCGGTTGAGCAGTTCACGCCGGCGACGGTGACGGCTGTTCCTCTTGGCCAGTTCTACCTGGCGTGTCTGGCAGACGGCAGCTTTCTCGCACTGTCACGGACCTGCACGCATCTTGGCTGTTCGGTTCCCTGGGATGAAGAGAAGAACCAGTTCGTCTGCCCCTGTCATGGCTCCACCTTTAATTTGACCGGTGAAGTCCTGTCCGCGCCCGCACCAAGGCCCCTGGATTATTACCCGGTGCGGATCGAGAACGGCATCGTCAAGGTCGACATCTCGACACCGCAGAAGCGCGGGCGATTTGAGTCAACCCAGGCAACACGGATTTAACCTCGAGACGTGGGACGAGGAACACGAAAAGTCGGGGACTGGCCCCGTGGTACCGGAAACATGAGCCAACCAACTAACAACATAAGCCGTTGGGAACGGATCGCGCTGATCGCGGCGGTCGTTATCCTGCTGTCACCGGCACTCTATCTGTTCAAGGCGCAGACGATTGAACCGTTGCCCGTAGCCGAACCCGCTCAGTTCGTCGGCAGTGAGAAGTGCAAGAAGTGCCACGAAACCGCCTACAACAAATGGCGCGGCTCGCACCACGAACTGGCTATGGCTGAAGCCAACGAGACGACGGTGCTGGGCGATTTCGATGATGCCCACTACACCGATCCTTACAACAACGTCACCTCCCGCTTCTATCGCAAGGACGACAAGTTTTTTGTTCATACCGAAGGGCCGGATGGCCTGCCCGGTGAGTTCGAAATCGCCTACACTTTCGGAGTCACGCCGCTACAGCAATATCTGGTACCCTTCCCTGATGGCCGCCTGCAATGTCTGAACATCGCCTGGGACGTGGTGAAAAAGCAGTGGTACCGCCTGCCCCCTTACGAGGTGGAAGGTCCTGACGACTGGCTGCACTGGACCAGGGGCGGACAGACCTGGAACACCATGTGTGCCGAATGTCATTCGACACGCCTGAGCAAGGGCTACGATCCAGACAAAGAGAGCTACCAGACCACCTGGTTCGAAATCAGCGTCGGCTGCGAAGCGTGTCACGGGCCGGGCTCGACGCATATCGCCTGGGCTGACAGACCGCCGCTGGCCAGGACCAAGACCGAGGACTACGCCCTGACGGTTCGCACCGGCGACCTTGACACCACCGAGCAGATCAAACTCTGTGCGCCCTGCCACTCCCGACGTTTCCAACTCGGCGACAACCTGCATGCCGAGGGGGAACTGCTCGACCTGATGGTTCCACAGTTGTTGAGCGAAGGTCTCTACTATCCCGATGGCCAGATCCTTGAAGAGGTCTATGTCTACGGCTCGTTCGTGCAGAGCAAGATGTACCAGCACGGCGTGCGTTGCAGCGACTGCCATGATATTCACAGCCTCAAGCGCCACAAGGAAAAGAACGATCTCTGCACCCAGTGTCATCGCGCAGAAGTTTACGACAGAAAAGATCACCACTTTCACAAGCGGACTCACAACGACCAACCAAGCGACGGCTACCTCTGTGTCAAGTGCCATATGCCCGGCCGCATCTACATGGGCGCCGACTACCGGCCCGATCACAGCTTGCGCATCCCGCGCCCCGACCTGAGTGTAAAACTCGGCACGCCGAATGCCTGTTCGGCGCAAGCCTGTCACGCCGACAAGTCGCTGGCATGGAATGTCGAGCATTACACCAAGTGGTACGGCGAGGCCCGCAAACCGCATTACGGCACGACCATCGCTGCTGGACGGATCAGGCAACCGGAGGCAGAAGCAGAGCTGATTCGATTAGCGGAAGACCCGTTGCTGCCCGCCATTGTTCGTGCAACAGGGTTGGAGTTGTTACGTGATTATCCCAGCGTTGCCAGCCAGAGTTCCTTGGCCAAAGCCCTGGAGGATGACGATGCCCTGCTGCGTTACACCGCGATTCGCAGCCTCGAATATTTCGATGCCGAGACTCGTCTGAAGCGGATCGCACCAAAACTCTACGATCCGGTCAAAGCGGTGCGGATAGAAGCCGCAATGATGTTGTCGGCATTGCCGAAAGAGCGTCTACGCAAGGATGATCGGGAGGCTTTCGACAGAGGGCTTGCAGAATACCGTGAAGCGATGCTCTACAACGCCGATTTTGCTGCTCAGCGTTATAACCTGGGCAATCTGGCTGCCAATCTTGGCAAAGGGCCACAGGCCATTGCAGCCTATGAGAAATCAATCGCTATTGATGATCAGTTCTACCCGGCCAAGGTTAACCTGGCTATGCTTTACAATCGGCAGGGCAAGAACCGTGAGGCGGAGAAATTGTTGCGGGAGGTGGTGGAACGAGAACCGGAACTTTACGAGGTTTCTTATTCGCTCGGTTTGCTGTTAGCAGAGATGCAGCAGTATCAGGACGCAGAACCCTACCTTGGCAAAGCCGCTGCCGGAATGAACTATGGGCGCGCTTACTACAATCATGGGCAGGTTCTGCTTGTTCTCAAGCGGCCGAAATTAGCAGAAAAAGCATTGCTTACAGCTCTGTCTCTGAACCCGCAGAATCAGGATTTCTTTGTAGCTCTAGCTGACGCCTACCTCAAGTCAGGTCAGACCGAAAAAGCCAGAGAGTTGGCTATCAACATGTCACTACAATTCCCTGATCATAAGGCTGCGATGGAGTTGTTGCGCTATCTCGGGAGATGAATGTCTTATAAATCACCATTTATAAAACACGAAAGCCCCCGATCTTAAGATTGAGGGCTTTTCCTACATTGCAGGATTTATAAGAGGTTTGGGTCAATTGCTGTAGATTTTTCTATGAGTTGTTAGATTCCATTGCTTTGGAAAAGAAAATGCCGGTTGTAGTTTGTCCTGGCTCGATTATAGTATCAGTTAGTTTTTGAGTGTGTGATGCACTGATATTTTAGTACGTCTTTAAATCTAAAAAAGGATATCTAATGAAAAAAACATTTTGGGTTCTATGGCCCCTATTATGCTTGATTCTTTATCCAGCCATTTCCACACAGGCTGATGAAACCAGTCCAGACAAAACTGTTGCTCCCTCAATGAAAGAGCTAGAACCTGATGCAGAGGAAATGCGTGACCAAGAAGCTCTTACCGAGTTGAAGAAAGCAACCGATTTTCTGGTTGCGCAGCCAAGATTCAGTTTCAAGGCGAGAATCTTCTACGATGTCATCCAGGATGACGGCAGGCGCCTGCAGTTCGAAAAGACCGGCGAAATCATCCTGCAGCGCCCGAACCGGCTGTATGTCGAGTCGCGGCATGACGACGGGGTCTTGCGCAAGCTCTGGTACCAAGGTGAAGAACTGAGTATTGCCGATCTGTCCAAGAACCTGCACACCCAGGTCAAAGCGCCATCGAACCTCGACGAGACCCTCGATATGCTGGAGGGCCTGATCAGGGAGCCACAGCCGCTTGCCGACCTCCTCTACAGCGACCTTAGCCATCTTGAGGAACACGCCATTGAAGCCAACATTGTCGGGGACAGTCTTCTGGACGGGCAGCCCTGCTTGCATCTGGCCTTCCGCGGCGAGACGCTCGACTGGCAGATATGGGTCGAACAGAGCGACACGCCCTTCATCCGCAAAGTTGCCCTCAGTTACCGGGAGTTCCCCGGCCATCCGCAGTATGTCGCGCTGATCAACGACTGGACAACGCCCGAACAGTTCAGTGACGAAATTTTCCAGTTTACGGTTCCACAGGGATCGCAATGGATCAAGGTGCTGACGTCAAGGACGGGCCTGGCCAGGAATGGAGGTCAGCCATGAACATCGGCAGATTTGCACTGTTGCTGAGTGTGGTATGTCTGGTGGCCTGGATCCTTCCGGATTTCGCAGAGGCCCGCCGTGGCGGTGGTCATCG
>JAFDBW010000074.1 GCA_019313105.1 Deltaproteobacteria bacterium
TCGAAGGTTTCCCGAACCGTGGCGAGGTCTTCGAGGAGAACGACTGTGCCCTCAGCGGTGCTGATAATCGGAATGCGGGCGAACTCCCGCGCCCAGTCACGCCGGTCGGTCACCCTCAGCAGGATGTCTCCGCCACCGGTTTCGATCGCTCCGCCGGGGATCTCGGTAGAGGCGGTATTGATGATTTGCGCGATCTGGTCGAGAGTCAGGTCGTAGGCGCGCAGGAGTTCTTGCGGCACGTCGACATGGATCTCCAGGTCACGCGCGCCGGAGAGGTCGATCTGGGTGATGCCTGGGTCCTGCAGCAGGCGGTCGCGGACCTGCTCTGCCGTTTCCCGCAGGGCACGCTCGGTGGTGTCGCCATAGAGCTGCAGGTTGAGGACCTCGCGACGCCTGGCTACCAGCGAAACCTGAGGGTCCTCGGCATCTTCAGGGAAGGTGCGAATCCGGTCGACTTCCTGCTTGATCTCCTGGTAAACCTTTTGCTGGTCTGTGTCAGTTTGCAGCTCAATGCTGACTGAGCCCAGGCCCTCGGACGCGTTGGAGGTTATTTCCTTGATGCCATCGAGACCACGGACAGCCTCCTCGACGACCAGGACGATCCCTTGCTCGACTTCTTCCGGACTGGATCCCGGGTAGGCGACGCTGACTGAGACCCTGTCGAGTTCGAAATCCGGGAAGACTTCTTTCTTGATTTTACCGGAGACTAGGAAACCTCCCAACAGCAGGGCGATCATCAACAGGTTTGGCGTCACCCTGTTGTAAGTCATCCAGGCCAGCGGGCCTCGCTGCCATGGCTCTTTGCGTAAACGCTTCATTACTGGCTGGAGCTCCCGGAATTCGAGGGTTGGTCTTCTTCGCCCATGATCCTGAGCGCCATCCCCTGCACTGGTGAAGGCAGGTTGGAGGTGACAAGCTTTTCGTCAGCGCTGATGCCGCCGGTGACGAGCACGTGATCGCGGGCGCGGAAGGCGATCTCGACCGGGCGAATGTCCAGGTTGCCCTGCTCGTCCATGACCCAGACCCGGTCGCCATCACGGACCAGGTCGCGTTCGATCATTGCCGCCCGGGGCAGAGTCGTTCCTGCTATTTCCACCCGGACATAACTGCCAAGCAAAAGCTTTGGTTGTCCTTCTGACTGCTTTGTCAAGGCCAGCGGGTCGGCGACTTCGACAAGCAGTTCGACCATGCGGCCCTGTTCTTCGACGGTGGCTGCCATCCCTGCTGCAAGACCCTGCCGATAGAGGCCCGATCCCCAGGAAGCAGAATCGTAGATGCGTACCGCTGAACCCTGCTGACCAACCTTGATCCATTTGACCTGGCTGGCAGCGATCGGAGCTTCGACCCAGTAAGCGTCGCTGTCGACCAGGGTTGCCAGGTTTGTCGACGGGGTAACACTGGTGCCGAGGTTGACCTCCCGCGCGATGAGAACCGAATTGAACGGCGCCCTTACCGTTGTCCTTTCCAGTTCAAGCCGGGCCTGTTCGAGTCTGGTTTTAACCTCCTCCAGAGAGGCCTTGCTACTCTCCAGTTGGGGAATTCGCAACATCAGGTCGCGTTCCTCATCACTGACCTTTTCCCCGAGCAGTTCGTACTCCTTGAGGGCCACGCGCTGTCTGCCGAGTTCTATCCGCAGATCGGCTTCAGCCCTGGCGACTTCACTGGCCAGTTGTTGCACTGCCAACTGATAGTCTTTCGGTTCGATGGTCAGGAGAACCTCGTCTTTATTGAAATAACCGCCGGGAACCAGTTTTTCGCTTATCGAAGTAATCTTGCCACTGACCTCGGGTTTGAGGATTACTTCGTTCTTTGGCCTGACCGTACCCATGATGCTGATGGTCGTCGTTTGCGGGCCGAACTCCGCCGGTCTGACTTCGACGGCGACCGCATTGCGAACTTTTTGCCGCGGCTTGGCCTTGGGGCCGGACTGCATCATCCAAACGGCGATGCCGGCACCGATGACGACCACGACGATCGGCAGCAGCAGTCGCAGCAGGGTTGCAGGACGATTCGGGTTCGGTGATCCATGGTGTCGTTGCTGGTCAGAATCCATTCGCTTACCTCGTGAAATTTTCGGTCCGGATCATCGGCTTAAATCCCAACCGCCGGCCAGGGCACGGCAAAGGTTTATGCGGTTTTCGTAAAGCGCACCGCTGGCAGCGATCCTGGTGCGTTGCAGCTGCTGCTCGGAGAGGATCGATGCCAGTACGCGCTGGTAATCGACTGCTCCGTTCAGGTAGCGGTCGCGAATCCGCTCAGTAGCCTCTGCCGCCAGTTCCAGCTGCCGGTCGAGGCTGCGCAGATATTCCAGCTGCCGCTGCTCCCGGACCAGCGCATCTTCAACTTCAGCGAGGGCTTCGAGGATTGTCTGGCCGTAGCTATGCAGGGCCGCCGAGGCGACCGCGCGGGTTCGATAGACTTCCGCCCGGCGGCGTCCGCCGTCGACCAGCGGCGCCAGCAGGTTGGCTGCAATGGAGGACAGCCAGTCATCGAACAGGTCCTCGATCTCTTCATTCGAAGTTGTCGCCCGCCCGGTCAGGCTGAGACGGGGGAAGCGGTCGGCGACTGCCGCTGCGACGCGTTGATCGGCCGCCTGGATCTGCAGCCACGCCGTGCGAACGTCCGGACGCCTTTCGATCAGCTCGCTTTGCAGGCCGGTGGCCGGGAGAGGTGGCAGATCGCCGAGGGTTGCTTGCGCGAACTCCGGTGCATGGTCCGGGGTTAACCCAAGCAGGATGGCCAGCTGATTGAGAAGAACCTGCTCCTGTGCTCTAGCCAAAGCCAGCTCGCCACGTCGATTTTCCACCACCAGGCGCTGTTGCAAAAGGTCGGCGATACTGACCTGTCCGGTCCTGAACTGCAGGTTGACCAGTTCGAGGGTTTGCTGGTTGGTGAAAAGCTGCTGTTCGAGCAGCACTATCTGCTCGCGTTGCTCAATCAGCCCGAACCAGGTTGAGGCGACTCTTGCGGTCAGCGTCAGAGCCGCTGTTTGCAAGGCCTCAGCGCTGGCCATGGCGTCCAGTTCCGCGGCCTCCTGGGTCGAATTGATCCTCCCCCAGAGGTCGATTTCATAACTTGCCGACAGGCCGAGGCTGAAATCGTTGAACGACTCGTCGTTAGAGTCCGAACGCAAACGTGTGCTGCTGCCGACTGCTTCGCCGCTCAGCTGTGGCCAGAGCTCGGCCCCGGCTCTGCGGGCAACGGCGCGGGCCTGGTCCAGGCGGTCCCAGGCAGTCAACAGGGAGAGGTTGTCACTCAGGGCTCTTTCGACAAGTTGATCGAGGGCCGGGTCGGCGAAAGTCAGCCACCAGCGGTCGGGCAAGGCCTCCTCACCGGAGACGGAGAATTGTCCCTGGGGCTGGTAGTCGGCAGTTTGGGTTTGCGTCCCGATCGAACATGCCGTCAGGGCAATGATCGTACATAGGCATAGCCAGCCACGGGCTCTGTATGTGAGTGTACCGGTTTGCATGGATCCCCTCATGACTTCAAGTACACTTGCCCGGGTGCAGGCAGGCGACATTGATGTTGTATATATCTTAGACGAAACAGTAGGGGAAAAGTGTTAAAAAAAACGTCCGCTGGCGGACGTTTTTGGAAAAATATATATGAATGTGATTACTCTTTGACGCGGGTTACGTATTCGCCGGTTCTTGTGTCAATCTGGATCAGGGTGCCTTCTTCGACGAAGCCAGGAACCTGCAGAGTGTAGCCGCTTTCCACCGTCGCCGGTTTGTTGTTGCCTGTGGCGGTGTCGCCCTTGACCCAGGGGTCTGTCTTGGAGACTCGCAGATTGACGAAGTTGGGCAAGGTGACGCCGATGCCACGCTCGCCGTGCATGAGGACCTTGACCTCCATGTTGTCGACCAGGAAGTACTTGTCATCACCGAGGATCTCGCCATCAATGGTTGCCTGCTCATAAGTCTTCTGGTCCATGAACACGTAGCCGGTCTCGTCCTGGTAGAGGTACTGCATGTCACGCTCATCCAGGCTGGCCGGTTCAAAGCTTTCACCTGAACGGTAGGTGCGGTCGAACAGTGCGCCGGTGATCATGTTGCGCAGTTTGCACTTGTAGAGTGCCTGGACCTTGCCCGGTTTGGTGAAATCGAACTGGGCGATAACGTGCGGTTCGCCGTCAA
>JAFDBW010000075.1 GCA_019313105.1 Deltaproteobacteria bacterium
CATCCTGTCTGTCTGGGTTAAAGTTGTCGATCGCGATCAGCCGTTGATCCGCTCACCAACGCCTAGGCTGGCACCGAAGGAGTTCTTCTCCTTCATGATCTTTTCCTGCAGCTTCATGAGACCGTAAAGCAGGCCTTCCGGACGGGGAGGGCAGCCGGGGATATAGACGTCCACCGGAATCGACTCGTCAATCCCCTGAACGGTGCTGTAGGTGTCAAAAATCCCCCCGGAGCAGGCACAGGCGCCCATGGCGATGACGTAACGCGGTTCCGGCATCTGCTCGTAAACGGTCTCGCTAACCGGCAGCATCTTCTTGGTTACGGTACCGGCGATAACGATAAGGTCAGCCTGGCGGGGAGAGGCGCGGAAAAGTACACCAAAGCGGTCCAGGTCAAAACGGGCGGCACCGGTCGCCATCATCTCGATAGCGCAGCAGGCCAGACCGAAGGTCAACGGCCAGAGAGATTTAGATCGAGACCAGTTGACGACCTTGTCAAGCGACGTGGTAATAATGTTATTACCCAGAGTTTCCTCTACTCCCATTCCAGAGCTCCTTTATTCCAAACATATGCGTAACCAACGAGAAGAATCAGAATAAAGACCCCCATTTCAACAAAGCCGAACAAGCCGAGACGCTTGAACATGACCGCCCAGGGGTACATGAAAACCACCTCGATATCGAAGACGATAAAGAGCATGGCGATGATGTAGAATTTGATGGAGAACCGCTCGCGGGCCGAACCGACTGGCGGCATGCCACACTCATAAGGGGCCAGCTTGACAGCTGACGGTTTCTTCTCCCCGACCAGACGGGAGAGAATCGCCGCTCCAAACGAAAAACAGACAGCGATGATGATCAAAGTGAGAATCGGTAGATATTTATCCAGCATTGGTATGGTCCTCCTGCCAGGTGAGTACAGACATTTCAATGGCCGCAACTATGGCGAAACGGCATTTTGGCCGACTGCAAGTTAGGATAAATACGGGGCTTTGTCAAGCGAAAAATACAGTATACTGTATGCAATCCGAAGGCCTGCAAACGCCCTTCTTTCGGTACTTTATGATAATTTTGGTCAGGAACTATAAAAGACAAAAAAGCTGTGGGAATTTGCTGTCTTAGAACAGGTTAATCCCCTAGTTTGGCGTGCAGGATAAAGGATTAAAAATGACGAGATTGTTTACTTGTGACGTGCGTCAAACTTATTCATTACCGCCAGCAAAAGGCCCATGGCGATGAAGGCGCCGGGAGGCAGAATCATCAACAATAGCGGTTGGTAATCCGGACCGAACACAGAATAACCGAGCAGGGCGCCCGAACCGAAGAGTTCACGGACCGATCCGAGGACAAAAAGCGCGAGAGTGAAGCCGAGCCCCATCCCCACTCCGTCGACGACCGCAGGGAACAGCCGATTCTTCGATGCAAAGGCTTCAGCGCGACCGAGAATCAGGCAGTTTACAACAATCAATGGGATGAAAATCCCCAGCGCCTTGTACAGATCATAAAAGTAAGCTTCCATGCACAGCTGTACAACAGTAACAAAGGAAGCGATCACAACGATAAAGGACGGAATCCGTACCTTTGCAGGGATAACCTTACGCAGAGACGATACGACAATATTCGAGCAAACCAGGACGAAGGTCGTGGCAAGCCCCATACCGAGGCCGTTCTCAGCGCTGGTCGTAACCGCCAGAGCCGGACAGAGGCCAAGCAGCAGACGGAATACGGCATTGTTTTGCCATAAAGCCTTAAGAAATTCGCGACCGAGGGTCATGGTTTGTCTCCCTGGTTTTCGGCGAGGACCTCATCACGATGATCACGAAAGAACTCCAACCCCTTGCGCACAGCCCCGACTACCGCTCGGGGCGAAATAGTCGCCCCGGTAATCTGGTCAAACTCACCACCATCCTTCTTAACCCGCCAATCTGTATTTCCCAGGTTTTTGCCGGCGAAGTTCGCCTTGAATGATGGCAGGGTTATCTTGTCGCCCAGGCCGGGGGTTTCAGCGTGACTGAGGATTTCAATACCAGCAATCGTACCGCTCGGGTCAATGCCGACCATTATGTCAATATTGCCACTGTAACCATCGGGAGCGACCACCTTGAATGCAACCCCACTCAGCGAGCCGTCCTGCTTGCCGCGGAAAAAAGTCCGCTGGACATCCCGGCCGCGCTTGTCCTTGCCTGTGACCAGCTGCACCGTGTCCTCGTCCGGTGAATTGTTGGCCTGCGGCAGGACCGCCTTCAGGGCACGCAGTGTTTCCAGGCGCCGCTGCTCGGCAATCGGCTCGCGGGTCACGAGCTCGACCAGGGAAAGGATCAGGCCGGCACCGGCCGTAATCAACGTCAGGACCAGGATCAGACGTGGCATACTGTTCATACGCTGCCCCCCTGCCGTGCCGTGCCAAAGGTTCGCGGTTTCGTATAGCGGTCGATCAACGGGGTCGCAGCATTCATCAGAAGGATCGCAAACGAGACCCCCTCGGGGTAGCCGCCGAACAAACGGATCAGGACAGTCAAGACACCGCAGCCCACGCCGAAAATCAGCATGCCCCGAATCGATACCGGCGTGGTCACCATGTCCGTGGCCATATAAAAAGCCCCCAAAACCAGGCCGCCGGTCACCAGGTGGAAGACCGGGTTGGGGTACTTGGCGGGATTGATCAACCAGAAGGCACCGGAAAGAAGGACCACCGTGCCGACGTAGGTCGCCGGGATATGCCAGGTCAGGATCCGACGATAAAACAAATAGCCGGCGCCAAGCAATAGGGCCAACGCCGACACCTCGCCGATACAACCGGGCATATTCCCCAGGAAATAACCGGCCATGCTGCCCTGCATTTCTGCTGGCATTGCGCCGGTGAGCATGACGGCATTTTTCCATTCACCCAGAGGGGTTGCCGTTGTCACCAGGTCAAGCCCCGAGCCCAACGGCGCCGGTGCAGACCAGGTGGTCATCTGGACCGGAAAGGAGATCAGCAGTACGACCCGCGCGACCAGGGCAGGATTGAAAGGATTGGAGCCAAGACCTCCGTAGACCTGCTTGCCAACAGCAATCGCGATCACCGCACCAAGCAACGTCAACCACCAAGGGCTGGTCGGTGGGAGATTGAGAGCCAGAAGCACTCCCGTAATAGCAGCGCTGCCATCAGCAATCGTTACCGGCTGTCTCATCAAACGCTGACAGACAACTTCTGTCGCCAGGCAGCCGAGCGTTGCAATCAACAGTACGCTCAGCGCCGGTATACCAAAGAAGTAGACGGCCACGCCACAGGCCGGCACCAGGCTGTAGAGCACAGCACGCATCACACTGGGGGTAGTCTCCCCGGAATGAACGTGAGGTGATGATGACAGATAAAGTTGCTGGCTCATTATAACAGTGCGTTTCTCTTCTTGGCGAGCACGGCAGCCTTGCCGTGTCGGATCAACTGTACCAGTGGAATACTTGCCGGACAGACATAACTGCAGCTGCCGCATTCGATACAATCCATGGCGCAATACTCTTCTGTTTCTTCGACCAGGTCCCGCCGCGCATAAGCGGCAATTGTGGTTGGCATTAAATTCATTGGACAAGCCTGCACACAGCGCGCACACCTTATGCACGGCCCTTCAGGACTATTCGCAATATCTTCTTCACGCAACAACAACAGTCCTGAGCTGCCACGAATGACCGGGACATCAAGCCCTACCTGGGTAAACCCCATCATCGGGCCGCCGAGGATAATTTTGCCCGGCTCTTCAACTAAACCGCCACAAACCTCTACCAGGTGGGAAAGAGACATGCCGATACGGATACGTAAGTTCTTCGGTTCCTTGATCGCCGGGCCGGTTACCGTGCAGACCCGTTCAATCAGTGGCCGCCCCAACATGACGGCATCGGTCACAGCGGCTGCGGTCGAAACATTATGCACGGCAACGCCGACATCCATAGGCAACCCCCCCGAAGGGACCTCTCTTCCGGTGGCTGCAAAGATCAATTGTTTCTCAGCACCTTGCGGGTACTTGACCTGCAACGGCAGAATCTCAACCGCAGCATCGGCACATTGTTTCTTCAACAGCGCAATAGCATCCGGTTTGTTGGCCTCAATACCGATCACCACTCGCTCCGCACCGTACACATACTGCAGCAGAGCGACGCCTTGCAACACCCGCTCCGACTCCTCAAGCATCATGCGATGATCTGAGGTCAGATAGGGCTCGCACTCAACGCCGTTAAAAAGCAGCGTGTGGATTGGTTTTTCAGGTGGCGGCGACATCTTGACATGAGCCGGGAAAGCCGCGCCCCCCATGCCGACCACACCAGCCTGACGAACCTTTTCAATCAGCTCGTCCGAGGTAAGAGACCCGGGGTCGGTAAACTGCAAATTGGACGACCAGCTGTCTTCGCCGTCGGGCTTGATGACCACGGCAGGCAGAGGCGTTCCGAAAGGATGCGGACGATTCTCGATCGCAACAACTTCACCGGACGTCGAGGCATGCACGGGGACCGAAACGAAACCTTTGGCAGAGCCGATCTCCTGCCCTTTGGCCACATGCTGGCCAACCTCCACGCAGGCAACTGACGGAGCACCAATATGCTGCGACAAAGGCACAACCAGTTCGTCCGGCAGCGGGCAATCCTCGATGGCCTTGTGCGACGTCCAGTGTTTGTTATCCGGGGGGTGAATCCCGCCTTTGAAGGTTCTCAGCTTCATTACCAACCGTTACCTAATCAGCAGCCCTATCAGGCCGCATCCGACTTGTCATTATTGATGGGCAAAAAGGTGCTGCCCTCCGGGTAACCCTCGTTAAAATCACGAATACACTTGGTCGGACACTTGGGTATCGCCTCAAACGCTTGCGCATCCTGTTCATAAACAACGGTCGCCAGAAAGTCTTCTAACTTGTATGCTTCAGGAACCGTCTTGTGGCAGATGTGACAACCGATACAGCCGACCTGGCAATACTTGCGCACCGCAGCGCCCTTGTCATGGCTGTTGCACATCACGTGAACACTCGATTCGTAAGGGGTCATGCGAATCACATCACGCGGACAGACAGCAACACACTTTCGGCAGCCTGTGCATTTTTCCCGGCTGATCACCGCCAAACCATCAGCTGTCATTTCAATCGCATCAAAGGGACAGGCCCGTTGACACGAAGCAAGGCCGAGACACCCTCCAGGACAAGCCTTTGGCCCACCGGCGATGCGCTGCGCCGCATTACAGTCTTCCAGGCCCAGGTAACGAAACTTGAGTTGTGCTTTTCTGTTATCGCCCTGACACAGGACAACCGCTGTTTGCCGGGCCATAACTATTGCTTCAACACCCAGAATGCGGGCCAGCTTTGTCATCAGCTCCGCGCCTCCCGGGGGACACAGGTTGGGCTCAGCTTTTCCAGTGACCAGGGCTTTGGCATATCCAGCACAACCGGGAAACCCACAGGCGCCGCAATTGATCCCGGGCAAAACTTCCATCGCAGCCAGCTCACGCGGATCGACCTCAACAGCGAATTTCTTTGCTGCAATGCCGAGCGCAATGGCGGCGACCATACCGATGCATCCGAGACTCAATATCGCTGCAAGCATCTCATCAACCCTTAACCAGCCCTGCAAAACCCATAAAAGCCAGTGACAGCAATCCAGCTGTCACCAGGGCAATGGCTGTCCCGCGAAAGCTTTGGGGCACAGCACAGAGTTCAAGGCGTTCGCGCAAACCGGCAAACAGGACCAGTGCCAAGGTAAAACCGAGGGCCGCACCAATGGCGAACACGATCCCTTCTAAAAACGTATAATCCTTTTGGATATTGAGGACAGCGAGGCCGAGGACCGCACAGTTGGTCGTAATCAGCGGCAGAAATATCCCGAGCGACTGGTAGAGCACCGGGCTGACCTTTTGTATCACCATTTCCACAAGCTGTACCAGTGAGGCGATGATCAGGATAAAAGCGATCGTCTGCAGATACTCTATGCCGAAAGGAATCAGGATGAAATATTGGACAAACCAGGTCGCAACCGTAGCCACAGTCATGACGAAAGTCACCGCCATCCCCATGCCGAGAGCCGTTTCAACTTTCTTGGAGACCCCGAGAAACGGGCATATCCCAAGGAAACGCGCCAGGACAAAGTTATTGACAAAAATGGCGCTTACCAGAATGACAAGCAGATCAGCCATGCACCCCACCTTGTAAATTGGTCAGACCAGTGGTTATAAATCAGATGCTGCCCAAAGTCAAACGCTATAGAATGAAAATTTTTTAGCTTTACTTCAAAAAGATACCAGCGCCCAGCTCGCCGCACTGGGGAGATGAAAGCCTCATCGCTATAGAGACTTAATTTATAAAAAGCGGAGTAAAAATACACTATAATTTTTAGCGCGGCTAAAATAAAACACAAATAAATGTCCCTATCGCGGAGCGGTTTGCCGGCCATACAGTTTCTTGACAGGCTCGTGCCGCTATGTTAACAGACGGACATCTAGTTCATACAAATTTTCATCAGGCCGCAGCGACTCAAGCACAAGATGCGATGCGCAGCCGGAAACCACTCCAAGGAGACACTATGAATCACCAACAGTCTGCCGAACTTTTTATCAAAGCCAAACAGGTTATTCCCGGTGGCGTCAACAGCCCGGTCCGTGCATTCAAATCCGTCGGTTGCGACCCGATCTTCATCGCTCGCGCCGCAGGATCGAAGATCTTCGACGCGGACGGCAACAGCTATATCGATTACGTCGGCTCTTGGGGCCCGATGATCCTCGGCCATTGTCACCCAAAGATCGTTGAAGCTATTCAGCAGACGGCAGCAACCGGAGCCTCCTTCGGCGCCCCGACCGCTCGTGAAACCCAACTGGCCGAGATGGTCTGCGTGGCCTACCCGAACATTGAAAAAGTCCGTATGGTCTCCTCAGGCACCGAAGCGACCATGAGCGCCATTCGCCTGGCGCGCGGCTATACCGGACGAGACAAAATCATCAAGTTTGACGGCTGCTACCATGGCCACGCCGACTCGCTTCTGGTCAGAGCCGGCAGCGGCCTGGCAACTTTTGGCGTGCCAACCTCCCCCGGCGTACCGGCTGATTTTGCCAAGCATACCCTCACCGCCACCTACAACAACGTGGAAGAAGTCAGGGAAATGGTTGCGGCCAATCAGGGTGAAGTCGCCTGCATCATACTTGAGCCGATTGCCGGCAACATGGGCTGTGTCGCACCCAGACCTGGCTTCCTTGAGGGGCTGCGCCAGCTCTGTGACGCCGAAGGAATCATCCTGATTATCGACGAAGTCATGACTGGTTTCCGGGTCGCCTACGGCGGCGCCCAGGAGCGGTTTGGCGTCCGCGGTGACCTCGTCTGCCTCGGCAAGATCATCGGCGGCGGTCTGCCGGTCGGCGCTTTTGGCGGCAAACGGGAGATCATGGAGTCCCTGTCACCCGAGGGCGGTGTCTACCAGGCTGGAACCCTCTCCGGCAACCCTCTGGCTATGAGTGCCGGCATTGCCACCCTTGAGTTACTCCAGGAAAACGGCTTCTACGAGGCGATTGAAGAAAAAAGCGCTTACCTCTGCAAGGGGCTGCAGGAAGCCGCGTCTGAAGCTAAGATTCCGACTTCCCTGCAACGGGTCGGCGGCATGTTCTGCACCTACTTCCAGCCGGAAGAGGTATTCTGTTTCAGCGAAGTCAAACCGGAGACCCCACAGGTCTTTGCCAAGTTCTTCCGCAGCATGCTCGAAGAGG
>JAFDBW010000076.1 GCA_019313105.1 Deltaproteobacteria bacterium
ACTGCATCCTGTTCGTTGCGCTGCCTGACCACGGTACGGATTCGATCATCAAGCTGGACTGCCATCTGATTCATGGCCTCAGCGAGACCACCCATCTCTTCACCGCTGTATATCGGCAGGCGTCCCTCCAGTTCTCCACATGCAAAACGCTCCGCACCACGTTTCATCTCCTCTAATGGTCGACTGATCCGCCGCGATAGCCAGAGACTTATCATCGCTGCGACCAGGGCGATTACCAGGCCACTGTTGATGACAGGATAAAATGCCGATTCCAGAGTTTTTGTCAGATCCTTGATGGGCAATGCCGCTCGAACACAGCCCACAATCAGGTCGTTTTCAACGACTGGCAGGGCCACGTACATCATATTTAATTGCAGTGTGCGGCTGAATCGAGAAGCGACTCCCAGTCGTCCGTTTAGGGCATTGATAACCTCGGGGCGATTTGCATGGTTATCCATGCGTCCGGGATGTTCTTCTGAGTCTCCGACAACTTTGCCGTTTGTAAGGATTATTGTCAGACGTGTTTCTGTCTGCGCCCCGAGCTCTTTGCTGAGGGCATCCAGGTAATTCGCAAGGGTGAGATTCATGTATCCTTGTACCTGGGGGATGACCAGCTGTACACGTGCCTCAAGGTCGCTTTGGGTTTGTTCAGCGTAGAACTTTTCGAGTGAATTGGAAAAGACCCAAGTGACCGCGAGCAGGGCGATCAGTATGATCAACAGGAAGGGGGGGTATATCTGCCAGACAAGTCGTTTGCGGGCCATAGGCAACCAAGTGTGGGCTGTAAGCTTGTATGTTTAAGTTGATGGTGTGTAAAAACTATTCTTTGAAACGGTAACCGACGCCACGAACCGTCTCTATATAGTTTCCGCAGGCGCCAAGTTTTTTTCTTAACCCTACGATCTGCACATCAACGGCTCTGTCCGTTACAGCATAGCCTTCGCCATGCACGGCATCAACAATTTGCGACCGATTAAACACCCATCCCGGGCGTGATGCGAGCAAAGTGAGAATTTTGAACTCGGAATAGGTCAACTCGACACTTTCTCCGGCGGCTTCTACCTTATTGCGTCCCGGGTGGATATATAGCTCGTGAATTTGAATTGGTTGCCCTTGCTCCTGCCGGGTCTCCGGGTTCACCCTACGTCTGAGAACAGCACGAATCCGGGCAATAAGGACCTGCGAACTGAATGGTTTTGGAACGTAATCATCCGCGCCCAGCTCCAACCCTTTGACGATGTCATGCTCCTCGCCCTTGGCTGTCAAAATGATGACCGGGCAGTCTTTTGTCTCTGGTGCCATGCGAAGTCTTTTGCAAACATCAAGACCATCCATTCCCGGCAGCATTAAGTCAAGGAGAATGAGACTCGGTCGAAGATCTTTTGCCTTTTTAAAACCGTCTTCGCCTGTAGTCGCACATTCCACTCGGAAGCCCTCTTTGACCAGGTTGAAGTGTATCAAAGCCAGGATGTCTTCCTCATCTTCAATGACCAGTATTTTTTCTTTACTCATGTTTTTCTCGATTCTTGCTAATGATGTTCTCCAAATAGCTACCGGTCGATTGTTAGGATTTTATTAAAATAACTGGTTCTCGTCAGAATTGCGATTTTTTGGGCAAAAAAACTTCAGAAATAATCAAGGTTTTCAAAAGAAACTAACGAAACCCTGACGAATTATTAACAGATTGCCGGATAGATAGAGGCATAAATAACAAGACCATAATGTGAGGGATAAAAATGAATGGATTAGCAATATCATTAGACGAATGGATAAAAGTTGAAAGAGAATGTCCCGATTATGATTGCGGCAAGCAAATCTGTCTCGCTGCGATGGAGCACTTGGCTCCAAACCGTTTACAGCAGATACGTTACTGTGCAACCTGTGATTATGATAACTGCCCTATTTATCTGGCCAAAGCATTGCGCTCAAGTCGCCCCGAGGGGATGGACCGGGATTCGATCCTTGACAGTGGCAAATAGCCCCGTCATTTATTTTGCTGGTCTTGCGATCACGCCGGCATTGAAGTTTCGGCAAACAGTGCTTCATGCAGGTTGACCGTATGGTTCTTGATGCGCCGCAATGCAACCGCCATGTCGCTGAAGGTCAGGGCCGGCAGGGCCGCGCATGACCCGTCCTTCATTCGGTCAAGGTGTGCCTTTCGCACTTCATCGGCCAGGTCGTTGAGCCGGGTGGCTTCGTCGTAGATTTTGCGCGTGCTGCTCACATCTTCATTATTGAAGGCTTTGCAGACCTGGTTGTAGAAGCTGAAGACTTCCTGGTGGTAATTGAGAATGTCTTTCCATGCCTCTGCACTGAAATCCAGCTCATGCTTGTCGAGACGCTTTACGTAGGAACAGAAGTTGGCCGCGTAGTCCGCAATCGATTCCAGCTCGTCGGCGGCACGAACGAAGCTGTAGGCGCGATCCGATTGGGCTTTGCTGGCACCACCTGCTTGCATCAGCGAAACGGTAAAGGTCGTGATCTCATGCTGCATGACATCGGTCTCGTCTTCAATAGACTTCACCTTTTGATAAAAACGGTCACGTCCCTTGAGATCTCGCTGTGCAAAACTGGCGGCGTGGCGCAGCGCCTTGTGGACGCGTCCCTGCATCTTCTTCAACTCCTCGAACACCATCGATATGCCCATGGCAACGGGTATGGTCCCGGGTGCGCCGAGATACTTGAAGGCGCCTTGTGCCGCTCCGGCTTTCTCCGGGACGATCCTGGTCACCAATTCTGCTAGCTGATTGAGTAACGGCAGCATGACAATGGTCGCTGTCACATTGAAGAAGGTGTGTGCCATAGCAATATGAGCGGCGATGTAGGGGCGGTTTCCATCAGCATCAACGAAGCTTGAGGCTCCCGGAACGAACCTCTCGATCATATCGACATAGGTTGAAAAGATGGCGACGATGATGACGACACCGAGCACGTTGAATACGGAATGCGCCATAGCGGCACGCCGGGATGAGACACTGCCGCCAATGGCGGCAAACTGCGCTGTGATGGTGGTCCCGATGTTTTCGCCCATGACCAGGGCGACCGCCGTGTAAAGCGGAATGGCGCCGGTCAGGGCGAGAGCGATGGTTATGCCGAGCATCGCTGAACTGCTCTGAATGATCATGGTCATCACACAGCCGATCGCGACACACCCCAGGATGCTGAGCAACGATTGGGCATCGAGAGTCAGCATCAGGTTCATGAACCCTTCGTCACTCCGAAGCGGCTTGAAAGCGCCGCTCATGATCTCCAGGCCGAAAAAAATCATACCCAGAGCGACGAGCACCTTGGCAGTTGCCGAGATCCGATCGTTTTTCGAAAAAAGCATCGGGAAGACGCCAACGGCGATGAGCAGCAGGCCGTACTTACCGACCTTGACTGCCAGAATCCAACCCGTGATGGTGGTGCCGATGTTGGCTCCGAGGATGACTCCAATCGCTTGGGATAACTGCATGAGCCCGGCGTTGGTCAGGCCGACGACCATAACGGTCGTGATCGACGATGACTGGACAAAACATGTAATGACCAGGCCGACGATGACGGCAAGAAAACGGTTCGTCGTCACAGATGAGATGGCTTTACGGATCAGGCCGCCCGAGAGCGATTGCAGACTGTCGGAAAGGTACTTCATGCCGATGATAAAAACCCCGAGGCCGCCGATTGCGGTATAACCCATCTTGAAAGGTTCGATCATTTTTTAAATCCTAGAAAAATTGTCTTTTCTCAACTGAGATCAAGAGTCTTGTTGATTTGCGGCTGTTTGGCATTTGTTAGATTTATGTTAGGAGTCTGCCTTTTTCCCCCTCTTGAGTAAATAAAATAATGAGCCGTTCGGTGATTTTGTCCCCCTTTTATAACAGGATTCTCAGGTTCGGTGGCCTGCTGCTGTCTGCATTGGAATTGCCCTGAAGGTGGTTGCAAAGAAACGCGGATGTCGCCTGTACGTCCGGCCATTCAGGATGGCTGTTCTATTGATGTCGTGTTGGATTATTTAAAAATCTGCTGATGGCATTTAAGCCTCAAATCACTCTTCGAAAA